>JAEUUM010000547.1 GCA_016787375.1 Saprospiraceae bacterium | reverse complement strand
TGCGTTTAATTTTACCAAACAAATCATCGAATGCTTTTTTTCTGATTGAGATTTCCATTTTAGAACTCGGAACATAACCTCCTCCGCCTTCCTGAGGTTTTGAAATATAGCCTTTATCTATAAGATCTTGTATAAAATCTGCTATACCGTATTTACCATCTGTAAGTTTGTATTCTTTATCAAGCTGAGTCAGCCATTCAAGTGCCTCACGGACATCTCCAGAAGTGTATAGGAGTAATTCTTTGAAAATTTTCAGCAAGGTCTCAAATGGGCTATTCGCACCATCATTATCAGAATTTTGAATAAACCTATATCCTATCATCAATTTATAATCTGATACAACAATTCATTAAATTTTGGTAATCTGGGCTATCAGAAACGTAATGATGAACGTATTGCGATTTAACTTCACCCTCCATCAAAACAAAAACTCCGGGCATCTGTAATCCATCTCCAACAAACCAACCAACACCATGCCCTTGTACTACGCTTGTTTCAAAACCACGATACCAGGTCTTGAATCCAAAAAGTTGGTTGAATGTACCTTTTCCTAAACCAAAATCTTTATAAAAGTTAGCATCAGGATCTGAGATAAATTCAGCATTTCGTATTTTATATTTCTTGAAGAACTCTCTGGCGGTATCATCATCAGATAAATGGACGAACACAATCTTAAAGCCCCTATCTTCGATATTTTGTTGAATTTTCGAAATTTCAACTACACTGGCTTTACAAAAGTTACAACCAAAATGTCTTAAAAAAATAAGTAAGATCGGTTTTTCAAAACTGTATTTCAAGAGGTTTTTACCCTCAGAGGTAACCATTTTGTCTAGTGGCAGATGTTTGTTATCTAAAATTTCTTCCATATAAAATACAATAAGTACATTAAAAACATGAAAACCCTTCTAAAGTTTAAAAAAAAGGTGTTGTATTTAAAATACAACACCTCTATATGTATATGTTAAAGAGTAATCAATTTTAAATTAGACTTTCATATTTTTGAATACTTCTATTACTTCAGAAACTGCTTTAGCGGATTTTTGAACAAGTTCTAATTCCTTTTTATTCAAATCCAGTTCGATAATTTTTTCCACACCATTTTTGCCTAAAACAGCTGGTACACCGAGGCAAATATCTTTTAAACCATATTCTCCATCCAACATTATACAGCAAGGAAACACTCTCCTTTCGTCCTTCAAAATAGCTTCAACCATTTGTGCAGCTGCGGCACCGGGTGCATACCAAGCTGAAGTACCCATTAAACGTACCAACTCACCTCCACCATCTTTTGTACGATCTACAATTGCGTTCAATTTGTCCTTGTCAATCATTTCAGTTACCGGAATGCCTGCAACAGTTGTATATCTTGGAAGTGGAACCATGGTATCTCCATGACCTCCCATCAACACTGCCTGAATATCTTTAGGAGAAACACCCAATTCTGTTGATAAAAATGCTCTATAGCGAGCGGTATCAAGAATTCCTGCCATACCAAATACTTTGTTTGAAGGAAAGCCGGAAACTTTCAAAGCTGCATAGGTCATAACATCCAAAGGATTTGAAACAATGATTATGATGGCATTTTTGGAGTGTTTTACAACATTCTTCGTTACACCGGAAACAATCTGAGCGTTCGTTGCGATTAAGTCATCACGCGTCATGCCGGGTTTTCGCGGTATACCTGCGGTGATTACGACAACATCAGAACCTTTTGTATCTTTATAATCCTCTGTACCTCTCACTTTGGTACTGTAGAAGTCAATTGGCGCTTGCTGCCAGGTATCAAGCGCTTTACCAACTGCCAGGTCTCCCTTGATATCTATCAGCACGATTTCATTTATAAAATCCATGTGCGCTAAAACATTCGCACATGTTGCACCTACGTTTCCTGCACCAACAACGGTTACTTTACTCATAGTTATTATATATTTATTTGTGGTTGTTTAAAAATTGTCACAAAGGTACAAGAATTTAGAAAATCGTAACAGAATTGGACAAATATATATGGGGTTGACTTTTATGAAAAACAAGGTAATTTATTCTAAAAATCAACCTAAGAATTGCTTACTGTCCTCTAAACGAACATGTTTAGAAATTCAAATGATATAAACGGGAAAATCAACTTGTAAAATGTTGACGTTAATTACCAGGGTTTTACAAAATTGTTTTGCTAATTCACGACATTTTGGAAGTTTCAGGTTGGTCTTTTACAACAATTGTGGTATTTTTGAATTTACTTTTCAAAACATAATTTAATAGAATGAGAAAAATATCGCTTTTTGTTGTGTTGTTGTTGACGTCTTACGCATCATTAACAGCGCAAAAACAAAATTTCTGTGGCACAACGGAGTTCGGTGCTTTAACTGAAAGATTGAAAATGAATAAAGAGTTATTCAAACAAAACCCTGTGGGAGAGAGGGCCATAAAGTGGGTTCCTGTCAAATTTCATTTGATTTCAAAATCTGATGGTACCGGTGCTGTAAGAGAAGATCAAGTATTGGATATGTTGTGTGGCATGAATGAATTCTATGCTCCTTTGGATATTCAGTTCTACATCAAGGATGGATTCAGTTATTTTAGCAATACATCTGCAGCAACTGATCCGCAATCACAAGCAGGAACAACTCAAATAAAAGGGAAAAAGGTAAAAAGTGTATTAAATATGTTTCTTGCTCAAAGTTTCGCCACACCGGGATTATTGGGTTATTACACAGAAGGTTATCCAGGTTATCAGAATGACTTTTTAGTACTTAAAAAAAGTGAAGTTGGCAAGGGTATCTATACAGCTGAGCATGAACTTGGTCATTTCTTTAGCTTATTACACCCTTTTAACGGGTGGGAAGACAATGATTATGATCCGGCAGTTCACGGTAACCCGGTAAAAATATTAACTGCACCCAACACTTCTTCGGAACCTCCTTTTAACCCAATAGCAATTGAGTTTGTAGATCAATCAAACTGTCAAACTGCAGGAGATTTAATATGTGATACCCCTGCAAGTTATAATTTTGCAAATAATTATTGGGCAGGAAAAGGATGTTTGCCAATGGATCAGTCAGTTTTAGATTACAAAGGGCAAGTAGTAGATCCTGATGAACAAAATGTAATGGACTATTTTCAGGGTTGTACACAATACAAATTTTCTACAACACAGCAGAATCTAATTAATGCTGATTTATCAAACAGATTCAACACTTTCGGTGCACAGAAAATAAATGGAACTTATGTCCCAAATCAAGACATCATCACTGATAAAGTAACTTTCCCTTATCCTTTTCACAAATCCACAATAAGTAATTTTGGAGATATCAATCTTGATTGGGAAGATATACCTGGTGCAACTGCTTATTATGTTTTGATTGATGTAACATCTTCATTTACCTTTCAGCCAAAGTCTGCAATTGTAACATCCAGCAACTGGACAGCAACCGGCTTGGCAAAAAACAAAAAATACAACTGGCTGGTTTATCCATTCAATGAAAGGAGTACTTGCGGAGGCCCTTCGGTATTTGAGTTTACAACAGGAGCATGGGTCGTTTCAACTTCAGAAATCAAAGAACTGGATAATTGGAAATTACAACCAAATCCTGCTATATCTGGTAGTGAGGTAATCATTCAGGCACAAACCATAGACAACTTTGTTGCTGATATTTTGGTTTATGATATTACAGGAAGATTAATGAATGTTCAAAATAAAGTTCAATTCGTTAGCGGAGAAAACCAAATAAATATTTCAACTGAAAATCTGCACAAAGGAATGTACATGGTACAAATTAAATCAGAATCAGGCGTGACAAGTCAGAAAATGATTATCGACTAAGAAGTAATAAAATCAATGTTATTTGAAAGGTCAGGTCATTAAAAGCCTGACCTTTTTGTATTTTGGATAGAATATTTTTCCAATATTTATTTAAGAGAAATATCCGGTTTAATTTTGAATACCTTAAGAATAAGTTTTTTATTTTATTGAGTTGTATAAAATTCATATTCCACCAAATAAAATAGCCACTTCAAAATGAAGTGGCTATTTTATTATTCAGTTTTACTTTAGCAATTTACTTTTCACCTCTGTCTTTAAGGTAAGTTTTGTTTCCGTTACCATTGATGTAGTATTTACCTCCTCTAGGGCCTGTATAAATGGTCTGACCACTTGGACCTTTTAAACTTCTGTCAACAGGATCATCAACTTTAACATTCGGAGTTGTTTGTTTGGCTTTTGTTTTAGCTTCAGGCTCTGCTACGTCTTTTGCTTTTGGAGTTGTTTCTGCTGCATCCTTTTTAGATGACTTAGATTTAGATGTTTCCTTCTCAGATTTTTTCGCTTTATCATCTGATTTCATTGATTCGTTATCAGAATCAGACTTTGCCTTTGATTTAGATTTTTTCGCTTTTGGCTCTTCAGACTTAGATTCGTCCTTGTCTTCTTTTGCTTTTTTTGCTTTTGTTTTGGTAGCCTTTGCCTCTGAAGGCTCTTTCATTTCTTTAGACTCCTTTTTGTCTTTCTTTTCTTTCTTCTCCTTTGATTCAGTTTTAACGGTTTCTTTTTTCTCTTTTTTTGTTTTTGCATCTTGTGCTTGAACCCCGGTAAAGGCTACAAGCAAAGCAAGTAGGAAAACAACTTTTTGAATAGATTTCATTTTGTATTATTTTTAAAAAATTAACAATGCGCAAATGTACATATATAATTTGCCCACAAAGATGCGCATTAACAAATTTTTAACCCAAACTAACTACCAGGCGTTTGATTATTGTGTCTTCAGGATTTCTTGAAAATAATAATTATTCGGGTACATTTTTTAAAATTTCCAATAGATAGTCCCAGAATTTTTGAACAGATGAGATTTGAACTTTTTCATCCGGCGAATGAGCTCCTCTGATATTTGGTCCAAATGAAATCATTTCCATTTTTGGATAATTCCTGCCTATTATTCCACACTCCAGTCCTGCATGACAGGCATTGACATGAGGTTCTGAATTATGCATGTCCTTGTACAACTTCCTCATGAGTTTAATGATTGCAGCATCAGGGTTGGGTGTCCAACCCGGGTAAGAACCTGAAAACTCAACAGCTGCTCCAGACAGCTCGAATGCACATCTGACGGCATTTGCAAGATCCATCTTTTCTGTATCTACTGAACTTCTGGTCAAGCACATAACCGTATAGCTTCCACCTTTTACAACAATTCTTGCAAGATTGTTTGAACTTTGAACAAGATGCTCTATGTCAGGACTCATTCTGTAGATACCATTCGGGCATGCATAAACTGAACGCAGAAAAGAAATGGTTTTCTCTTGATCTACGATAACCACTTGTCTGTCAATTTCTGAAAAATTAATGGTTAGATCTTTATCTGTAGACCGATATTCTCTCAAAATCACTTCTGATTCAGATTTGATCAACGCCTCAAAAATATCAACCATATTGGTGGGTACTGCTATTTCGGCAAAAGACTCTCTTGGTATGGCATTTCGTAGACTGCCCCCTTCAAGTGAATAAAGCATCGCACCTGATTTCTCAACAATATCAATCAGCAAACGATTCATAATTTTATTTGCATTTCCTCGACCCAAATGTATGTCCATTCCTGAGTGGCCTCCTGTGAGACCGGACACCGAAAGTTTGTACGATTTGACATCTTTTGGTGTAGGTCGCTCGATATAAGAACCCATGGCTGTCACATCTATCCCTCCTGCACATCCTATTGTGAGTTCTGTATCATCTTCTGTGTCAAGATTTAGCAGTATTGTACCTTTGAGCATACCGCCCTGAAGTTCCAATGCTCCTGTCATTCCTGTTTCTTCATCAATGGTAAACAAGGCATCAATAGCAGGATGTTGGATGTCATTTGACGCTAAAATTGTCATGATTGTCGCCACACCAATTCCATTATCAGCGCCTAGGGTTGTTCCATCCGCTTTAACCCAATCGCCATCTACAAACATTTTAATCCCTTCTGTAGCAAAGTCAAAATTTGTACCTGCATTTTTCTGATGCACCATATCCAGATGACTTTGAAGTACAATTGGTGTGCGATTCTCCATACCAGGAGTTGCAGCTTTGTGAATGATCACGTTACCGATGTGGTCAACTTTTGTTTCCAGACCCAACGACTTCCCAAAGTTTGCCATAAATTCTATGACTTGTTGTTCTTTCTTTGAAGCACGAGGTATAGAATTGAGTTCGGCAAAATGATTCCAGATACCTGCAGGTTGTAGATTTATTAAAGGGTTGCTCATATTTTCCAATTGATTTATTTTAATTAAGTTTGGGAAGACAAAAAGTTATCACAAAATTAATGTTTTTCAAGGTATAAATGAAGTAAACCTGGCTATGTTATGATTCAATTTTAGAATTAAAACTTTAAAAGTGTAGTCAAATTCAGAATTCAATCAGAACTTACCTCAGCTAATTTGAAATTTGTAAATTTACTTATTAAATGATATGAAATAAAATGAAGAACTTAATATTCCTGCATGGTGCACTGGGTGCCGCATCACAATTTGATAGATTTAAGGAATTAATGCCGGTAGGATTCTCATTTCATTCTTTTGACTTTGAGGGTCATGGAAAGTCTGAATCATTAAATGAAATTACCATTGAAAATTTGGCAAACCAATTGGCAAACTATTGTAAAAATTTAAATGAATACAGCATTTTTGGCTACAGCATGGGTGGGTATATTGCGCTTTACGCCACCTCAACTGGTTTAATTCATCCAAAAAATATTGTAACATTGGGAACAAAATTTGACTGGACACCTCAATTTGCTGAAAAAGAAGTTACTATGCTCGATCCTGGATTA
>JAEUUM010000542.1 GCA_016787375.1 Saprospiraceae bacterium | reverse complement strand
GGAATGATACACCAGAAGGTAGTTGCTATCAGGTGAAATATTTAACTGGTAACCTGAGTAATCGTTTTATACCGAATAAGGCATTTCATCTATAAATGTAAGTTTTTTTTCAGCGTTGAGCGTTGATTCGCGAATTTCCTGGCCAAATAAATATCGCTTTGAATCTTTTTGGTTTGCAAAGGATGAAAACAAAAATAGTTTTCCACCCAACGAAAATGATTCCTCAAAATCCATGTCTTTGCTGTTATATTTTAATGGAAGTTCTTTACTTTTTTCGATATCGTATAATTCATTGTACTTTTCAAATATTACTTTTTGAGAAGTACTGAACATTCCACCTTTTTTCAGGCGAAGCGCTGTGATTCCATTTTTACCAGATTTTACAATTTTGTACAGATAGCTGCCAGAAGGAGATTTTAACTCATTCCCCCACTTAACTTTTAGAGGATTTACAGTTTCTTGAGCTGAAACTACCAAAGGAGAAAGTGCAAACATCAGAATTATGTAAAATATTTTCATCGAAAAAAGTATGGTGTGTAGATGGTAAACGAATAAATTAACAGTATTGTCAATGTTCAGGCTTAATTATGTGTTAAAATCCTCTAAGCTCAAGACTTAACCAAATAATATTAATCGAAAAAGCAATGTAAAATTAGGAATTAATACATCAAATCTTAGAATAACACAACTAAAGTTCCAAGTATTTTGATGTGTGGTGAGTTTGTTTTTGGTAAAATTGAGATGGTTTCAAAATAAAAAAGGTTTTACTATTTTTAGTAAAACCTTTTGTTTCGTGGGCGCAGAAGGATTCGAACCTCCGACCCTCTGGGTGTAAACCAGATGCTCTGAACCAACTGAGCTATGCGCCCTTTTTTGAAAAGCGAGGCAAAGATAAGCAGACTGACAATATTATGCAACTAATTTTTTAAAAAATAATGTTCTTCATAATATTACTGCAGATACTAATATAATAAAACTTACCGTTACCTTTGTATTACAATGCCTTAGCTATGAATTCAGGGGTAAAAAAAATAATTTTACGTTTTTTGGTTGTGCTTTTTTCAGCTTTTTTTGTGGCTGTGATTGCAGCAGCTTTATTTGAAGACGAAATAGGCAACAAAATAATCTCCGAATTAAACAAGAGCATCAAAACCAAACTATCTGTCCAGGATGTATCGCTTTCATTGATTCGCCATTTTCCAAAAGCATCTGCTACTCTTAAAAAAGTTCAGTTAACTGATCTAAAAGGGGGGAAACTTCTTGAGCTTGAGGAGTTAAGTTTTTCGATGGGACTCTGGAGTGTTTTTTTTGGCAATCCTGAAATTTCAACCATAAAACTTGTAAATGGTTTGTTGAATGTGAAAATTGATAAAGATGGGAAGTCAAACTATGATATTTTTAAAGACAATGGCAATGCAAAGGGTGATAAAAATGTAGCTTTTACTATCAATCAGGCTAATCTCGAACAATTTACCATTTCTTATTCCAATGCGGTTAAAGGATCTGAATACAAAGCTACCATACAGAAAGCTAAATTGGCTGGTGAATTTTCTGCAGACCAATATGTTCTTGATATAGACTCTGATTGGTTCATTAATTTTATCAAGCATGAAAATGTTGCTTATTTTGAGGAGAAACCACTCAGGATTTATGGAAAGTTTGACATAAACAATAAAAAAGGTGTTTATCAAATAAAAGAATGCTCACTTGATATAGCCTCCAATAAGTTTGCATTACAAGGTATTGTTAAAAAGATGAAAGATGGCACCGACTTCGATTTATTTGCTTTTGGCAAAGATGTTAATCTCGAATCGGTTTCGAACCTTGGTATAAAAAAATTAAATGATGCAACAAATCGGTATGAAAGCAAAGGCATCATCCAGGTAAATGCACGAATTGACGGCATATTGAATGCTTCCTCGAATCCGGCGGTGTTGGTTCAATACAGCCTTAAAAATGGAACTTTGGAAGGTAAAGACATTGGTGGTATGATTGATCAAATATCTTTCACAGGTAGTTTTTCAAACGGATGGTCACATAACTTACGGTCTTCTTCTTTTTCACTTGAAAACTGTAAAGCAAGTTTTAACGGTCTGCCTTTTTCATTAAATCTTAAACTCAAGAATTTTGAATATCCAGATATTGATTTTTCGGCAAATGGCAAAATTCCGCTTGCAAAAGTATACGGGTTCATTCCTGAGATTCAGGGCGGGTCAGGTTATGTAAATTTGAAGGATGTTAATATTAAAGGATCAATGGCTGATATGCAGTCAATGCAAGGAGCAACCAAAGTGAAGGCTTCAGGTGCCATTCAGTTTGAAAATGCAGTGTTAAATTACCGAGGTGAGGATTTAAAATTTGTATCTGGCAATATCCTTTTTTCCGATAATTTTATAAATCTGAATCATGTTTTAGTAAGTGGTCTTGGCACAGATCTCGATATTGCAGGTAAAATATCCAATTATTTGCCTTTTGTTTTTGGCAAAAGTGAACAAGATAAATTAGGATTGAATATTCAAATAAAATCAAATGTTATAAATCTCGAAAAGTGGATCTTTATTCTCTCAAATGAATCTGCCCCTAAACCTGAATCTGGAGAAAGTGCCCTAACTGACAACAAACCTTTTAAACAAATAGAAGGAACAATCCGAGCGGATTTGGATATCATAAAGCATAAAAAATTGCTGGCCCAAAATTTTGCAGGTGAGCTCATATTTGAAAATGGTGACATGCTCGTTAGTGGTGATGTACAAGCCATGCAAGGAGATTGGAACGTAGAAGGTCAACTGGTTTTTAACAATGGATGTCAGTTAAAAGCTACATTAGAAAGTAATAAGGTAAACATCAAAGAGTTTTTCACTCAAACAGAAAATTTTGGTCAAGGCACACTAACTGATAAAAATTTGAGTGGAAAACTCAATTCAAGAATTTTGATTCTTGCAAATTGGGATAATAAAGGAGCTTTCGATAAAAATAAGCTTCATGTTTATGGAAGCCTTTCAATCGATAATGGCGAACTTATAGGACTTAAAATGTTGGAAAATTTCTCTACATTTATAAAAATCAAAGACTTAAGAGATATCAGATTTGTTAATCTTCGGAATTTACTGGAAATTGAAAACGGTGTGATTCATATACCCGCAATGTTTATACAGAGCAATGCCATTAACATGACAGTCAGTGGGCAACATTCTTACAACAGCGATATGGAATACAATTTTAAAATAAATGCCGGACAATTGCTTCTCAATAAATTTGGTTTATTGAATAAAACAACCGACGTACTGCCTGCAAAAAAGGGCGGCTTTTTTAATCTGTATTATAATCTTAAAGGCAATGCAGAAAAATATACCAATAAAAAGGACAAGTCACTTGTTAAGTCAAATTTTACGAGGAGCGAAATCAGGAAACATAAAATTCTGAACACATTACTTGCCGAATTTGGATCCATGCCCGAATTTGATGAGCCTAAAGATTGGATTGATGATGGTGAAAAGCCCATACCTCCCTCCTTTACTTCAAGCTTTACGAACACTTCGACAAGTAATGCACAATTAAAACCGAGTCTTAAAAGCACCTTTCAGGAAGCACGACAAACTTTAAAAAATCCAACCAAATCTGTTCCTAAATCTGATAAAAATACGTTTAAGGATGAGGATGACGGCACAGAAGAGTACCTTGATTTTAAATGATAAAAGTAAAAACAGCTTTGTTAAATTCTTTAGCTGTTATTTGTGCTGATTGTTTCAAGGAGAATAAATTGAATAGCCTTATTTTTACCAAATGAGAGAAAAAAGTCTTGAGAAAATATGTTTTACAACTTGCAAAGTTGTGGAGCAAGTTGCGGAATATATAAGAGAGCAAATAGGTCAGGTCAGTGCAGACCAAATAGATCACAAATCATTGAATAGCCTGGTAAGTCATGTTGATAAAACTGCCGAAGAAAGCTTGATCAGTAAATTATTACAAATTGTCCCTGAAGCTGGAATCATTGCTGAGGAATCGGAGACACAAAATCCGGATGCAGCATACAAATGGATCATCGACCCTTTGGATGGAACCACTAATTTTCTTCATCAGCTGCCATTTTTCGCCATCAGTGTAGGTTTAATGCATGAAAATCAAATGGTTGTGGGTGTTGTACTTGATGTTGTTCATAATGATATTTTTTATGCATGGAAAGGTGGTGGAGCATTTATGAATGGTGCTCCAATTCGGGTAAGCGATAATTCGGATCTTAGTCAGTGTTTGGTAGCAACCGGTTTTCCGTATTATAATTTTGATTGGATGGAATCATATTTGAGGTGCTTCAACTATTTTATGCGTAAAACCAGAGGAGTAAGGCGAATTGGGTCTGCTGCTTTAGATCTTGCCTATGTGGCTTGTGGGCGATTCGATTTTTATTTTGAGTATAGTCTTCAGAAATGGGATATGGCCGCGGGAGTTTTATTGGTAACAGAAGCAGGCGGTGTGGTTACTGACCTAAAGGGTCAAAACCGTTTTCTTGATAATGGTTCGGTAATTGCTTGTAACAAATTAGTGTACCCAAAGGTGTTGGAGGTTATAAAACCTGAATTTGAAAAGTATGATTAGTGCACTGAATTAAAGGTAAAATCAATTAAACATTTTAACAAATGAATGCATACTTAGCTAAAACGAATCAGGTGTTAATGCTTATTTTGCTTGTTGGCATCATAATGTATTTTGGTAAACCATTATTTATGCCCCTGAGTTTTGCGCTGCTAATTGCTTGCATTTTGTATCCCTTCAACAGATGGCTTGAAAAAAGGGGTGTACATAGGGTAGCGGCAATTGCTATAAGTATTGGATTAATATTTGTTTTTTTTATAGGATTGGTTATACTCTTCATCAAACTATTGGCAGCATTTACCTTAAAATGGCCTTTGTTGGAAGCCAAATTAGTTTTGCTACTTGATCAACTGAGTAAATATTTTATTTCTGATTTGCAAATAAGTTCGGAGCAACAAAGACTTTGGTTAAGCAATGCCTTGCAAAAATTACCTGAAATGCTGCTTCCGTTGTTAAGAAATATACTCTACGAATCGTCAATTGGTCTGGTTCTAATCATTATGATTCCTGTTTTCGCTGCCTTGATGCTTTACTATCGCAGAATGCTCGTGAGGGCGATTTACTCTGTCTTTTCTTCTATCAGCGAGGATACCATTCTAGAAATAATAAAAGAGACAATTGAAACATATTACAATTTTATAAAGGGGATGTTGGTGGTATATTTTGCCGTTGGAGTTCTTAACAGTATTGGTTTATTAATTTTGGGTAGTCCAGATGCCATAGTTTACGGATTTCTGGTAGCCATTATGACTTTTATCCCTTATGTCGGTATTCTTATTGCCTCAACTTTGCCCATTACAGTTGCTTGGATTACGTACGAAAACCCATGGTATCCGATTGCGGTGGTTATTTTATTTGCATTTGTTCAGTATATCGAGGCAAACATCATATTTCCTTTTGCAGTCAGCAGCAGATTAAATGTCAATGCTATGGTTACATTATCCATGATTCTCTTGGGGGGGCTTATATGGGGAGGTGCCGGAATGATACTCTTCATTCCTTTTGCGGCTATTCTAAAGCTAATAGCTGACCATGCTAAAGAGAAAAATGTCATTTCAATATTGTTCGGCGAAGATAAATAGACGGGTACAACGAAAAAAAATTGGCTTCAAAATAAATCAAGCTGATCTGAATTTGCCAATAGTCGAAATGTTTTTCTGTGGTGGGTGGTTGCACCAAACAATTCAATTGCTATGCGGTGCTCCTTGGTAGGGTAACCTTTGTTTTTATGCCAAGCATATTGGTGATGCGATTCGTGAAGCTGCAACATGAGATCGTCACGGTATGTTTTTGCCAATATTGAGGCAGCGGCTATTGAAGAATAAATGCCATCACCTTTGATTATGCATTCATGATGAAAATCCGTTTTATTTTTAAACCTGTTACCGTCTATTAACAATAATTCAGGAGCTATTGAAAGACTCATTACTGCAATGTTCATGGCTTCAAAAGATGCATTTAGAATATTGATTTCATCAATTCTGGCAGGACAGACCTCTGCAACAGCCCAAGAAATAGCGGATTCTTCGATGATGGGTCTCAGGATGTACCTATCTTTTTCAGAAACTTTTTTTGAATCATTTAATAGAGGGTGGTAGAAATCCGGGGATAATATCACCGCCGCCGCAACAACAGGACCCGCCAAACATCCACGACCAGCTTCGTCTACTCCGGCTTCAAAAATACCTTCCTTATGAAATGCCTTCAACATGATTAATGCTTAAAGTCAATGTGATGACATGATTGATATTTGAGTTAAGCATTAAATACTATACTTTCTCGTTTTTGATGATAATGTTATCAATTAGCCTAACTTCTCCTACCCAACATGCCACACACGCAATGATAAAATTTGAATCATCATAATTGTTAAGTCGTTCCAATGTAAATCCATCAACCAACTCAAAATATTCAGGTTTGAAAAAAGGTAAACTTAATTTGTTATATGCTTTTTCACAAAGAGCATCAAATTTTTTATGTCTGGCATTCCTCTTTGCCCATGTCAGGGTCTTGTAAATAATGGAAGCTTGTAATCTCAATTCTTTTGTCAGACGGACGTTCCTGCTGCTCATGGCTAAACCATCACTTTCCCTTAAAGTTGGACAAATAACAAGTTCAGTTTGTCGCGAAGTTATTTTCAACATGGCCCTGACGATTGTCAATTGTTGAAAATCTTTTTGACCCATAAATAATTTGTCGGGTTGCACTATATCAAGTAACCTGTCGACTACCTGTGCCATTCCATCAAAATGCCCTGGTCTGAAAAATCCCTCCATGACCTTATCAATATTGCCAAAGTCAAAATTGCGCTTCTTGGTACTGCCTTCCGGATAAACTTCTGATACATCAGGTAAAAACAATAAATCACATCCCGATGCTTCAAGCAATTTGATATCAAGTTCAATTGGTTTTGGATATTTTAGCAAGTCATTTGGGTCGTTAAATTGTGTAGGGTTCACAAATATCGAGCAAACGGTATAAGAGCATGTTGATTTTGATTTTTTGATCAAAGAAATATGGCCGGCATGAAGAGCGCCCATGGTTGGAACAAAGCCGACCAACCCGGTTTTTTTTTGGTTGGAAATTATTTTTTGTAAGTCGGTAATTTGCTTAACTATTAACATAGAATAATTTTAAAAAAGATTAAATATAGCTTTCCAGGTACAAAAATTGCTCAATTAAGACGCAATATTGAAAAAACTGCGTTATTATTTGTATTTTTGCAATCTTTATTAATTTACGATATTCACAGAACTACATTCAATGAGTAAAAAGCGATTATTAATTGTAACCCAGGAACTAAACCCATATACCGAAGATACCATAATTTCAGAACTGGCAGGAAAACTCCCTCTTTATTTAAACGACAAAGGATTTGAGATTAGAATTCTAATGCCTCGGTTCGGCTCAATCAACGAAAGAAGACACAGATTACATGAAGTTGTCAGATTGTCAGGCATGAATATCATTGTTGATGACGATGACTATCCTCTTATTATTAAGGTCGCTTCCCTTCCGGGTGCTAGACTTCAGGTTTATTTTCTCGATAACGATGAGTTTTTCAAGAGAAAAAGCTTGTTCAACGATGAAGATGGAAATGTTTACGAAGACAATACCGATAGAATGGTGTTTTTCTGCAAAGGTGTGATAGAAACCGTACGTAAATTTGGGTGGCCGCCGGACATAATTCATTGCCACGGATGGATGACATCGCTTGTACCTGCATTCATAAAGCAAGGTTACAAGAGTGACCCGGTATTCAGCAACACAACTGTTGTTTATACTGCCTACAAGCATGAAATGGACAATTATTTAGCAGAAACATTCAAAACCAAGGCTCTGATTACAAATATTGAGAAGGAGGATTTAGATGCTTACTACAAAGATGACAAAATGCTAATAGACAGAGGTGCTATACATTTTGCTGATGCACTTGTAAAAGGCAGCGAAGATCTTTCTCAAGACGTTCAGAATGAAATGGATGAAAGTGGAAAGCCACTTTTAGAATACGCAGGCGATGAATATCTTGCACAACACGCTGAATTTTATAAAAATCTGCTTGCACAAATCATTACAACCTAAATTTATTAATTTTTTAAATATTCTTCATGAGGCTAGGCGCTTATTGGGTTCTTGTTTCTGTTGTGGCACTGCTCTTTGCTTCGTGCAACGATCCGCTTTTTATAGGAACAGATTTGTTAAAGCAAGATCAGGTTGGATTAGGTTACACAGATACTACAACGCTCTATACCACTACCATTAAACAAGACACATTCCTGGTTTATGATCCATCAGTAAAGATCCTTGACGGATTTTTGGTAGGTAAATATAAAGACCAACATTTTGGTACCGCAACAGCAAGTATTTATTTGCAGTATCGTCTCGGTAATCTTAATATTCCTGATTTTTCGGGAGCAAAGTTCGATAGTCTTATTTTAGGTCTGGTTTATGACACGGTCAGGGTTTATGGTGACTATAAAAAAGAAACCCAACTAAATGTGTACAGATTAAGCGAACCAATGACTGCTACACTATCTTATCAATCGGATAAAACATTTGCTTCAGATCCTATTTCTATTGGGAGTAAAACATTTATTCCTGACCCAACAAAAAAGATTCAATTTACTGATTATCCGGGCAGCGTCAGGGATACAATATTGTCAAATCAACTGAGAATAAAACTCGACGATGCAATAGGACAGGAGCTAATGACAGCACCAGATTCAATATTTAAAACAAACGACAACTTCTTAAGCAGATTTAAAGGGATTAAAATCAGTGCAAGTACTGAAAATGCAGGTATGCTTGCATTTAATCCACTTGATCTTAATTCAAAAATTACTCTATACTATTCAAAAAACGATACATCATACCAATATGAATTTATTGTTTCTTCCTTGAGTGCCAGAACTGTATCCTTCGAACAAGACTACACCGGAACGATTGTTAACAATTATCTTAATAGTGG
>JAEUUM010000539.1 GCA_016787375.1 Saprospiraceae bacterium | reverse complement strand
GTATGGAACAGGATATATATGCCAGCTTTCGTCAACATGGATCAAAATATTTACGGCATCCTTTTTCGAAACCGATCTTTCGAATCCGATTTTCACTTGTGAATAAATACCGGTGTTCATTAAATTTAACCTGTTGTCGATCAGGACTTCGGGTATTTTTTTTTCTATGAGCGAGTCACCTGGCCTGATGTTGATATCTCTTAAGACAATTTCTTTATTGGTGCGTGTTAATCCGGAAATAATGATACTGTCTATTACCAAATTTTGAGCTGGCAGTAATTGATAACCAAATTCAAAGATTAGCAGAAATAAAATAGATTTGAAAATTGATACAATTCGCACCTTTATGTTTTGTTGGCACGAAATTAAACATTCAGATAAGACATTAAGCTATCAAATCTATCTTTTATCTTATCGGTGTAGTCGTTTTCTTCAAAAGTGGCCTTTATTGTATATTGGTAACGCTCAAATGAAGCGATTATACCGGTGATGTTGGCAGTATTAATTTTTAAAGCAACATCTATATATTCCGGGTTATCAGATGTTGTAATAAGGGTTCCAATAATAGAAAAGCCCTCATTCTCAACGATTCTTGCAATTTCTGCCAAAGAATAATCTCTTTTTAGTACCTCAAGTACAACAATATTCCCCTGTTCGGTAATTGATTCAGCTTTTGCAAAATTCTTTATGATTTCTTGCTGGGTAATTGTGCCAAAATAAACCATATCATCTTTAACTACAGGCATGATCGACATATTGTGCTCTGTCATATGCTTGAGAATTTCAAAAAGATGATCATGATAGTTAACATATTTACCGGCAAAGTTCATAGGCAACCCATCAACTTTTTCTTCAAGATCATTTCCCAATATTGTGTCTTCTGATATAACTCCAACAAGTTTACCCTTTTGCAGTACAGGTAAATGTTTTGTCATTTGCTCAGACATTAATTGCAGTGCCTTTTGGGCAGCATCCCCAATTTTAATGGGAGTAACACTTTTGGAAATTATATCTTTTGCAATCATTGTTAACTCAATTTATAAATATAACAAATTAACCAAGCATTTGTCTGAAGACTTTCTGTTATTATTTAGTTAAACAAAAAAGATGCCTAATGAATTTTGCATTTCAGAGGTTTTGGTTAAAATGTTCATCAACCCAATAATTTTTTACGTTCTTCAAAGTAATCATCATCTGACAATTCGCCCTTTTCTCTTTTTTGATTAAGTATTTTGATCTGACCCAATAAATCAGGTAATTCTTCAGAATTTTCCTCAATTCCACCCTCTTTGGTTTGATTCGGATTATTTGTAGAGAAATTATTCTTCACAAAATTTTCAAACTCAGGTTGAACTCTGATAAAGGACAGATCATCCTTGGTTTTTATATTTTCAAGATCTTTATAGCCAAATTCAACAGCTTTATTCAAATGATAAAACGATTTGTCTGAATCTTCGGTTAATGAATATGCACAGGCCAGGTTAAAGTGTAAAACATTATCATGTGGATTAATAACCAGACCCTTTGTGTAGTCTTCTATTGCACCGGTATAGTCAAACTCTTTATACTTTTCATTTCCGGTTTTTAAGTAGGGATTGTTTTTTACTTTTGGTGTTACAGTTACTTTGCCCCAGGGCCTGTTGCTAACATCCATATTTTGATTATAATGTTCATTGAAATTATCATATGACATTAGTAACAGAATTATTCCCTCCACAAAACCTATCATGAAAAGTACTTCTCGACCAAAACTGTAGCCCCAAAGAAAAAAAAATGTAAACAAAACCAGTCTGATGAGACCAGAGACAAATTTATCTAGGTAGAACTTATGTGCACCGAAGGCACCAAAAAATACTGCCAATATTGCTGCAATATATTTATTTTTCAAGCTGGTCATTTTACTTTACAAACTAAGACAGTCATATCATCCGTAAAATCCTGTTCCTGCTTAAATTCTTTCAATTTGTCTTTAAGCTCGTTTACAAATTTTTCGGGCTTTATTTTTTTTGATTTTTCAAACAATTCAAAAACTAATTTATCACTAAAGTAGTCGCCTTTATTGTTAAGGATGTCCGTAATACCATCGGTATAGCATAACAAAGTACATTCTTTTTTGTAACTTAATTCACCTTTTTCTACAAATGGCAATTCTTCGAAGCCGCCCAAAATGGTGCTTCCTTTATCCAGTTCAACTATGTTGCCATCTACATTGGCTAATGGTGGTATGTGCCCGGCATTGATGTATTCAATTGTCTTTTTTTGAGCATCTATTTTTGCAATAAAAAAAGTAATATAGCGGTCACCTTTTGATATCTTAAAAATGGCATTGTTTAATTCTACCACCAGAGGTAAAAGGGATGAATCCTTAGAAAGTAATACGTGCAGACTTGCTTGAAAATTTGACATCAACATTGCAGCTGCCAGGCCTTTGCCTGAAATATCAGCTACACAAATAATAATGGACGTCTCGGTTAATTTAATACAATCAAAATAATCACCTCCAACACCGATGTGTGGCTTATAAAAACTCGAAAGTTCAAAATATTCGTTCCCAGGCAATTTGTTTGGAATCAACATATGTTGAACATCGCTTGCGAGCTCCATTTCCCGGTTTAGACGTTCTTGTTTGATTTGTTTTTTAAAGAGTCTCTTATTTTCAATAGCTACGGCTATGATATTGGTGATGGTAGTTATGAAAAGAACTTTTCCGTAATAATCTTCGGAGTTTTCAACTTGACCAATCAGCGCATAAGCGATGGGATTTTCCTTATGATGAACCGGTATTATTACATCAAATTGCTTGAGCCCCTTGTGTGTTTCATCCTCAAGCGGGCTTAGCCTGGTGAATTTGTGTAATTGTTGTATAAAAGTCTCATCAATTTTTTCTTCATTAACACCAACGGAAGTAGCACAAATCCAATCATTGTCTTTTTGTATAAAAAGCGCCATTTTTTTTACACCCAACTCCCAGGTAATGAATTTGGAATACATCTGAAAAAGACCTGATTCTTTTATGTTGTCATTAATGGCTTGAGTTATGTTCAATAAACCATTAAGCTGGAGTTGCTTTAGATTAAGATTGTGCTCCAACGAACGAATAAGGTTATTTTCCTTTATTTTACTTTCCAAATGGGACATTGTCTAATTGGTTTTTGACTAAGACGATGCAATTTACTAAGAATTATTTATCTATTTTTACATCAAAATAATCCCTTAGTGTGTTGCCCAGTATATTGATGCTCAAAACAAGAATCACAATAGCCATTGCAGGGATAACAGCAAGATAATAGAATCCACTTAAGGCATAACCATAATTTTCGTTTAGCATATTACCCCATGAAGGATCGGGGGATTGCACACCAAAACCAAGATAACTAAGTCCGGCTTCAAGAATAATGGCTGTTGCGAAATTTCCTGAAGCAATTACTAAAATTGGTCCAATTATGTTAGGTAAAATATGTTTAAACATGATTCTGCTATTTGAAAAACCTAGGCTTTTTGCAGCATCAACATAAACATTTTGTTTGGTTGACAAAACTTGTCCTCTTACAATCCTTGCTACATCAACCCATAATGTCAAACCAATCGCCAGATATAAGATATGCAAACCTCTGCCTAAAGCTAAAACGATGGCAAACACCAAAAGCAAGGTTGGGATTGACCAAATCGTATTTACAAAAAGCATCAGAAGTGCATCGATTTTTCCACCAAAAAATCCACCCAACAGCCCAATTAGTATACCTATTGTTAATGAAATCGCAACTGCTGAGATCCCAACCA
The DNA here is from genome assembly GCA_016787375.1 of Saprospiraceae bacterium. Classification (GTDB taxonomy): domain Bacteria; phylum Bacteroidota; class Bacteroidia; order Chitinophagales; family Saprospiraceae; genus JAEUUM01. The sequence continues at coordinate 507 of JAEUUM010000539.1, read as the reverse complement.
TTAGCGATACTCTTGAACCAACAAGTATCCGACTGAATATACACCTTCCGAATGCATCTGTACCAAAAGGAAAACACCGCTCGATGATCGAGTATTTTTTGTTGAGTAATTCTTTGGAAAAAGCCAACTTAATATGCTCAACTGGTAGTTGCACTCCTGTAAATTGGTTCGTACCCATGTATTTTTCGATTTCTAAGTTGTCCTTATTTAGAATGTAAGAATTGATAGGTATTAATCCGATTTGTTCCTCCTTGCCAAAAAGAATGGTACTTACAAATCCTTTTGTTTGTTGATTTTCTTTACTTTGAATGCTAAGGAACTTCATCCTTGTAAAGGGTTTATGAAGCGCCAATTCAGGAATTTGAGTATTCACCTCTTTTGAAGAATCAACAGCAAAAACATAGCAAAGCAATGCTGTAACGAAATAAAGCATCACAATACCAATCGATATTGTGGCAGTTTTGTTATGTTTTAACCAATAAAAGAATCCGTCCTTCAAATTATCCT
>JAEUUM010000410.1 GCA_016787375.1 Saprospiraceae bacterium | reverse complement strand
CATCGATTCCGATTACTTCGGTATTTTCAACTAGGTTGTCATCAAGAGCCTCAATTATGAAAACCAATTCACTGTCACCTTTTTGAATGATTTGATTTGGAGCGATATAGGAGTAATCAACGCCATTTAATGCTGTCCCGAATATTTTGTAATCAATTGGGGTGTCTTTATCGGCAGGTTCAGGAAGTTTTAATTTTACAAAACCTTTATCACAGTTTTCTGCTACTGCCCCATCTAAACTGGTAGTAACAGTTGTAACCCTGATGGCTCCTGTACCAAAACTCTTGGCTTCCAAAAATACGACTGAATCCCAAACACCGTCTCCTTTATCTGCTATTGAAAGCTTAATGGTGTATTCCTGGCAAGGTGTAACGATAACCTGAGCGATAAAAACATTCAGGATACCATCATAAGTAATGGTGGTGCTCCCAATCTTATCATTGTAATACATCGGAAATACGGGAATACATGCCGGATTTGTTGGATTGCCATTGTGAACGTTATTTATTGCAACGGGTATATTTGTAAAAGTCAGCCCGGTGATGTCAGCAGGGTCCGGAACTAGTGCAAGATTAATTGCATTATTCGAATAAGGACCAGTAATGCCGGGGCCGGAGATAAAAAAACCAAAGACATCATTAAAACCAGAACAGGTATATTCAGGATATTCTTCTGAACCAAAAACGTATTTAAAGCGCAGAGTATCTGCATTTGGAATAAATTTTATAATATATTGGGCACAATCAAAAATGCCGGCTCCACCGGTTATCGCAACCAGATCAGGATCATTCACACTTGTTCCGGAAGTAGCCCCCGACGTGCTTGAAGATGTATTTGCTGTCGCTGCAGATATAGCATTTCCGGTTGCCATTACGATTCCTTTGTCTATCTGAATGTCTTTTAATCCATTTCCAAAATAGCCAACAGCATTCGGGCTTCCATTGAATTGTACACTTGTAACCTCAACACCATCCCCAAGGAAGACATTTTTGATTAAATCAACTGGAGTGAAAGCTCCACTTACCACATTAATCTGGGCATTGATGTCTTGCCTGATTTCAAGCAAAAGAACCAAGGAAACAACACATCTGATAAAAGGAGTAAAATATTTTCTCATACAATAATTAATGAATCCCAAAAATAACGATTGATTTTTAATTAAATAGCCAATAATGACATTAAGATATGTTTGCAGGTAAATTTGTGATATGAAATTAGAACTATTTTTGGAATTAAATTGCTTTTTGCCGATTAAAAAATGATGTTAATCCAATAAATGGTGTCAAGTGGTTGAGTTTTATCTAATTTTGTGACTATAAAATGTAATTATGAGACAATTCTTCAAATTTGTTTTTGCTTCGTGTTTGGGTATGTTTTTATTTCTCGTACTCACGTTTTTTATATTAATGATCGTAGGAATGAATTCATCAAGTGATGGATTTAGCCTGGCACAAAACTCGGTTCTTGAGTTGAAATTTGATAAAATGATTCCCGAAAAAACCAACAACTCACCTTTCAAGTTTGAAGGTTTTTCAAAGGAAGACAATGAAATGCTGGGAATGAATGACATCTTGTATGCCATCAATCATGCGAAAACTGATAAAAAAATAAAAGGAATTATTCTCGATATCTCAGGATTCCAGGGTGGGTTTGCTAAGGCCGCTGCTTTAAGACAAGCTTTGAAAGATTTTTCTAATGGTGGCAAGTTTATTCTAACGTACGGAGATGCGTATTCGCAGGGTTCGTATTATCTATCATCAGTAGCCAACGAAATATATCTCCATCCACTGGGAATGGTTGATTTAAGAGGTTTGGGTGCTCAGATTCCATTCTTTAAAGACATGCTAGATAAAATAGGTGTTAAAGCTCAGGTGTTTTATGCAGGCAAATTTAAAAGTGCGACCGAACCATTCAGACTTTCTAAAATGAGTGATGCAAACCGCTACCAAATAAAGGAGTATTTGTCTGATTTGAACAACAACATGATGGGTGATATCGCAGCTTCAAGAAAATTAAGCATGTCAGAATTAATGAAAAGTGTGAATGCATACGATGGGCATGATCCAGATTTAGCATTAAAAAGCAAAATGGTTGATAAACTTGGGTATTATTCAGATATGATAAAGGATGTTAAAGCGAAAATTGGGCTTAAAACAACCGATAAATTGAATATAGCATCACTTCAGGACTATGTTTCGACTTACACAAAATCAGATGAATTTTCATCAAAGGATAAGATTGCAGTCGTTTATGCTGAGGGCGAAATTAAGGATGGAAAAGCCGAATATGGAGAGATAGGATCAAAGAATTATTCCAGCATTTTTAAGAAAATATCTGAAGATAAAAATATTCGCGCTATTGTATTAAGGGTAAACTCACCTGGGGGTAGTGCAGTGGCTTCTGAGACCATTCTGCATGAAATACAGAAAGTAAAAAGTATGGGTATTCCTGTTGTAGTAAGTATGGGTGATTATGCTGCTTCAGGTGGATATTACATTTCATGTGCAGCTGATAGCATTTTTGCAGAACCCAATACTTTGACCGGCTCAATCGGCGTTTTTTCAGTGTTTCCGAATGTCCAGGAAATGATGAATAAGAAATTAGGAATCAATTTCGATACTGTTTCTACTACCAAATATGCCAATGCATTCAGCCCATTCTTTTTGTTGAATGGTGATGAATCTGTAATCATGCAAAAATTCACAGATAAAATCTATAATGTTTTTCTGGGCAGGGTAGCAAAGGCAAGAAAATCTACTCCTGAACAAATTAATGAAATTGCACAAGGTCGTGTTTGGACCGGTCAGGATGCGGTTAAAGTCAATTTGGTGGATAAATTGGGAACCCTTGATGATGCCATCGCTTGCGCAAAGAGGATGGCCAAACTGACAAAATACAGAATTACTGAGTACCCTAAAATTAAAGATCCTTTGACCCAAATCCTTGATGAAGTAATGGGAATCAAAGAAGATCAACAAGAAAAAGCCATCAAGGCTCACATGGGGGTTTACTATGATTATTACGACCAACTAAGAAAATTGAATAACTTGCGGGGCCCGCAAATGCGTATGCCTTTTGAAATAAATATTAGATAAATACAAGATTAATTTTACCTGTTAGCCGTCTTATGAAATTATTCGAAAGACGGCTTTTTTTATAGCTCCATAACTATTTTGTTAATTTTGATTTTGTTTGTTTATTTTTAAATTAAAATTAGAAAATGGTCTCAGATGGGTTTAATATTTTACTGATGGTGATGTTGCCATTTTTGTCAATAAAATTAGTCAAAAATGTTCCGCTCTTTTCAAAAATTAGTCCCGTTTTGTTGTGTTATGGCGTGGGAATCATCTTTGCTAATATTCCGGATTATCGTGTAAACGAACCCCAGATAACAAAGCTTTTTGAATTCGCTGTAATTTTGGCAATACCAATGTTGTTGTTTAATGCAAGAATAAATGATTGGAAAAACCTGGCAGGAAAATCCTTGTTATCATTTATTTTAGGAGTAATAGCTGTGTTGTTTTCTGCATTGACGTTTCCATTATTGTTTAAAGATTTACCAAATATCAGTACTTTATCCGGTATGTTAACCGGCGTTTATGTTGGAGGAACTCCGAATATGCAGGCAGTTGGTATTGCTTTGGAAGCCGATCACAACACTTTTATTAAGTTGAATGCAGCTGAGGTGGCAAGTGGTGGAATTTATTTGTTGGTATTGGCATCCGGATTTCAACAATTGGTTTTAAAAGTTTTGAACCCTTATCACTCCGATATACATCAAAATGAGGATCAAGCCGAATCAGATGTTCCTTACACAGAGGTCAAACCAAAATATGCTTTGGTTAATATTTTGCTGAGTTTGGGACTTACAGGATTGGTATTATTGTTTAGTAAATTATTATATGGGGATCTCCAACATCCAATTTTCATTATGATCGGAATTACCACGATTAGTCTTTGGGCTTCTTTTTCCCATAAAATACATAGTTTGCCCGGTGGTTATGCAACAGGCGAATATTTTTTATTAATCTTTTGCACAGGAATAGGCTTGTTGGCAGATTTTAGTGAAATGTTCTCAGGAAGCCTGGATTTAATTTTGTTTACCGGAGGATTAATGGTAATGAGTATTTTGCTTCATATTGTGTTGTGTTATTTTTTTAAAATTGATGCAGACAATATGATAATTGGAAGTACCGCTACCATCTTTGGGCCTGCATTCATTGGTCAAATTACAGGAATTCTTAAAAACAAAGAACTTTTGGTGCCAGGAATGATTATGAGTCTGATGGGGTTGGCTATTGCAAATTATTTAGGGGTTATGGTAGCAAAAATTTTGGTTAATTTTATCCTGTGATCCACGATGATTTTTGTGTATAACCACCTAAAATATTCCGGTCATGTTCATATTTTAAAGCAGAATGGCGGGTGATTTTATTATTTAAAAAGAACACTTCTTTTGAAATGTTAGTAAAAATCAAGAAGAACGTTTTATCAACGATTTATCAGTTCTAAAATCTTTTCCCGAATGATTTTTGCTATTTCTCCCACTTCCTGATCTCCATTTACCCGAAATATTTTCTCAGATGAGCCCAACTTTAAAATGGCTGCCTCATACATTTCTGATACTTTCTTTAAGTTTTCGTTTGTTTCATACAATTCCACAGATTCTCGGTTTCGCATAACCCTTTGCAGAGAGCTTTCAACCGGCATTTCTATGTAAATGTTCAGATTTGGTTTTAGTAATTCTGCGGCCATTGAATTACTCGCAATAACCCAATCCATAGGCATGTGGGCCCCGTGATAAGCATAAGAAGAGAGATAATACCGGTCGGTTATCACAATGTAGCCATCTGCCAACATTTTTAATAAGCCATTTTGTTTATTTAGAATGTGATCGAGTCTGTCAGCTACAAATAATCCTGCAATGGTTCTGTCATCAGCCTGCATTTTATGGTTGAATATATCCCTGATCATTTTGCCAATGGGACCATCAGTTGGCTCAAAAGTTAGGTGCACTTTGTAGCCAATACTTTGTAGTGAATCTGCGAGCATTCTTGCTTGTGTGCTTTTACCGCTTCCGTCAATTCCTTCGAAAGCAATAAAAAAAGGCTTACTTTGATCTACATTCATCAAACAATAAAATGAATAATACTTAATTAAAATTACATAGAAGTAACAGCACTATATCTTTCAACAAATGCCTTCATTTCATCCACCATATCAGGTGAGCCAATAGCAATCGTAGATCTTTGGTGCAATTCCTTCGGATCAATCTCAAGGATACGGTTGAGGTGATTGTTTATTGCTTTTCCTCCTGCCTGTTCCACAATGAATGACATCGGGTTGCATTCATACAATAACCTCAGCTTGCCATTTGGATATTTTCGGGTGCTAGGATAAAGGAAGATGCCCCCTTGAAACAATATTCTATGAATATCTGATACCATTGAACCAATATATCTTAGTCCGAGATTCAAATCAGAGCAATGATCAATGTATCTGCGCATTTCAAGATCGAATTTTAGGTAGTAGCCTTGATTGACCGAATAATATTGACCACGTTTTGGGATTTGGATATTGCGGTGAGATAAGCAAAATTCTCCAATTGATGGGTCAAGAGTAAATGCATTCACACCATGTCCGGTTGTATATACCAAAATTGTAGAGGTGCCATATATTACATATCCTGCCGCAACCTGCTCGAGGCCTGATTGTAAAAAATCACTCATATCACTAGGGCCAGCAGGGTCAGTTTTTCTTCTGAAAATTGAGAAAATGGTTCCTACACTCACATTTACATCTATGTTCGATGACCCGTCCAATGGATCGAACATTACAACATATTTTGCAGGCTTGTCATTAACTTTTGGAATTTGAAGGATGTCCTCCATTTCTTCAGAGCCAATTGCGCAACATTCGCCACTATTTTTTAGGCATTCGATGAGTTTTTCGTTTGCATAAAGATCTAATTTTTGAACTACATCACCTGACTGATTTTCTGTACCCTCGATGCCAAGGATATTCACCAAACCGGCTCGGTTTACTTCACGATTGACAATTTTGGCGGCTACACCTATATCTCGAAGCAAACCGGTAAGTTCGCCGGTCGCTCCTGCAAATTCGTTTTGTTGTCTGATAATAAACTCATCAAGCGTTATTATGCGGTTTATATCCATTGTTGTGTGGGTTTTAGTTGGCTCAAAGATACGAAAAAGCACGGAGGTTTAACTTTTTTTTGCTGATTCTGACAAGTTTGTACAACTTAGCGTTTGAAAGTTTGTTTGAAGGGCTAACTTTGTCTTATGGGTAATCTTAAGGTTCTACTGAAATATTTCGTAAAATATAAATGGCACTTATTATCGGGTACGTTATTTGTTTTTTTAGCCAATTATTTCAGAGTACTTCAGCCACAAATGATACGGGAGGCACTGGATGTCGTCCTGCAGAATGTGAATAAATACCATGAAGCGACAGTCCCTGAAATCAAAACCCAGATTTTTGATTCGGTTGCAAAGTCTGTATTAAAATTCGCACTTCTTGTATTGGGGCTTGCGGTGTTGATGGGTGTCTTTATGTATTTTATGCGCCAAACGATTATTGTCATGTCGAGACTGATAGAGTATGATATGCACAAAGAGATGTTTCAACATTATCAATCTCTTTCAACTTCTTTTTTTAAACGAAACAATACAGGTGATTTGATGGCACGAATCACTGAAGATGTCTCAAGGGTTCGAATGGCCATTGGTCCGGCAATTTTGTATGGAATTAATTTGGTGTCGACTTTTATTTTAGTCATTTTTTCAATGCTCAAGGTAAGTCCCAAGCTGACCCTTTATTGTTTGCTTCCTCTGCCAGTCCTTTCCTTTATTATTTATTACGTTAGTAATTTGATCAATAAAAAAAGTGAAGTAATACAACAGAATCTTGCGATTTTGAACAGCACAGCTCAAGAGACTTATAGTGGAATAAGGGTTGTCAAATCCTTTGCACAAGAAAACCAAATGTCAAACCTTTTTGATCACCAAACATCCGAATATCGAACAAAGTCACTTGAACTCATTAAAGTTGAGTCGTATTTTTTTCCTTCAATGGCTTTTTTGATTGGTTTGAGTACCATTCTAACAGTTTATGTAGGCGGACTAGAAGTTATTAAAGGTAACATTACCGCGGGCAATATTGCTGAATTTGTAATTTATGTAAACATGCTTACGTGGCCGGTAACCGCCATTGGTTGGATAGCATCACTTGTTCAGAGGGCATCCGCTTCTCAGAAACGTATAAATGATTTCATGAATGAAAAACCGGAAATCATCAACCAGATAGTTGATCCGGTTAGTTTCAAAGGGGAAATTGTTTTTGATAAAGTCTCATTTGAGTATCCGGTTACAGGAATTAAGGCACTGAAGGAAATTAGTTTCAAAATAAAGCCGGGTGAAAGAATTGCCATAGTTGGCAAAACAGGCTGCGGTAAATCAACAATTGCAGAACTTTTACTA
>JAEUUM010000409.1 GCA_016787375.1 Saprospiraceae bacterium | reverse complement strand
AAGTAAAATAATTTTTAAAATAGATAGTTATATAAGCATTCAGGACAAATAATATGTTTAAAAACACCTTTTAAGTATATTTGTCGTCTTTTTTACTCACAAAATTAGTTGGTTTGAAATTAATAAACAGATATTCCTTTGTTTTATTGGCGAGTATGGTGATATTATCATCATGTGTAACTAAGAAAAAGAAAGAAGACGTGTCTTTCCTCAGAAAAACATATCAGAATATCACCTCTAAATATAACGGATACTTCAACGCAAATGTAATCTATCAGGAAGCCATAGTAAAGTTGAATGCTCAACATAACGACAACTATGCGAAAATACTTGACCTTTATCCTTACATGGCAATCGAAAATCCCAAAAGCATGGCTCCGGATATGGATAAAATTGTTGAGAAAGTATCAACAGTTGCCACATTACATCCGGCATCAGATTGGGTTGATGATTGTTACCTGCTAGCCGGCCAAGCACAATACTTAAAACAAGATTTTGAATCAGCAGAGGAAACTCTTGAGTTTATGGCTAAAAATTTCAGCCCTGAAGGCATAAAGGAGAGGATGAAAGGAATCAATAAGCAAAAACTACTGGAAAAAGAAAAACGAGCAAAAGAAAAACAAAAGGAAATTGAGAAAAGAGAAAAAGAAGATCAAAGAGAAGAAGCCAAACTAGCGAAAGAAAAGACAAAAAAAGAAATATTAAAAGAGAAGGAAAAAGCCAGAAAAGCCAAAGAAAAAGAAAAAAAAGCGAAAGCTAAAGAAAAGAAAAAAGCTTCAAAAAACAAATCAAAATCCAAAACAAAAACAACTCCAAAACAAACCACAACACCCAATGTTGGCACAAAGGAACCTGATCAAGTCAAGATAATGGATCCGGTTGTCAATGACAAAGTAGATAATCAAAAAGAAAAAGAATTAAAAGCAGAGGAGGATAAAAAAGCAGCTGAAAAATTGGCCCAAGAGAAGAAAAAAGCTTCAGAAAAACCCGATAAGTATTTCTTAAAGCGCAAACCGGTGTACCAAGACGGTTTGATTTGGCTGGCTCGAACATACATTGAAGAGCAAAAATATGATGAGGCTCTTTCTGTTATGAATAAAATTTTGTCCAACCCTAAAACCTTCCCTCACATATTGGCACAATTAAATGAGGTAAGAGCTTATTATTTTTTAAAACAAAAAAAATACGAGCTTGCTATTGAACCACTCGAGGCTGCAATTAATTCTTCAAATAATAAAAAAGACAAAGCGCGTTTCAGTTATATCGTTGCACAAATACACCAAAACAGCAAACGTGAAGCTGAAGCACTGGCTTCCTTCCATAGAACAATCAAGTTCCAACCGGCTTATGAAATGGAGTTTAACGCAAGACTGAACATTGCCTTGAACGGACATCGAAGTGGAAAGACTCCCGTAGCAGAGGCACGAAAATACCTCCAAAAAATGCTCAAAGACACTAAAAATACGGAGTTTAAAGATCAGATTTATTTTACCTTAGCTAAATTGGATATTGAAACCAAAGATTTCCCAACTGCCATTTCT
>JAEUUM010000407.1 GCA_016787375.1 Saprospiraceae bacterium | reverse complement strand
TGCTAAACTGGTTGAAATGGATGACATAAATCCTGAATTCCCTACCACCGATGTAGTGTTTGTTGTTGGAGCAAATGATGTAGTAAACCCAGCTGCTAAAACTGACCCATCATCACCTATATTTGGTATGCCAATATTGGAAGTAGATAAAGCTAAAAATGTAATTGTAAACAAACGAAGTATGAATGCAGGATATGCAGGGATTGATAATGAACTGTTTGGCTATGATAACTGCTCAATGCTTTTTGGAGATGCTAAGAAGGCAATCACTGAACTTGTAGCTGAATTAAAAACAATGTAATCAGGAAAACCTGAAATCAATACTTGCAAAGGGCTTTCAATATTTGAAAGCCCTTTGTTTTTTAACCAATCCAAAACACCTCTAAAATTGAATTTAAAACACTGCGTTGAATTTATTACACCAAATTTTTAGTAAAAGAAAAAATCAGTATGCCAATGGCGAATGATAAAACTATTAACTATGAAGCAGTTTTATGCCTGAGAGAAAACAAATTAATAATAAATTAAACAATGCCCTGATCTGCTTTAACTTAGACGATGCGAAAACAAGTATTTAAAAATTTGGTCCAAACACTCAATTGGAAAAATGGGCTGCTTTTAAGTTTCATCGCATGACAATCAATCTGAACATATGACTTCAATTATTTTGGAATCAGGAACAAATCCCGTGTTCATTTACAAACGTTTAGCTTCCGCTCTTAAAAAAGCATTTGATTTTATTTACTACATGGCTACTTGAGTCTGGCTATAATTTGGATAACAGACACCTTATGAGGTAAAGGGTGCTAAATACAAAAATAATTACCCCAACTCAGAAGTAGAGATTTGGGTCTCAATAACTAAATAGTAAGAATCACAAATGATTAGCTTTGTATATAATCTTGGATGAATTGTTATATATCTAAAAAGTAGATTAGTAATAACACATTAGAAATAATTCCTTCCAAAGCAAATAAGAATAAATCCCTTAAATAACATTGGTCAATCTTGTTAATAAATAAATCCTCTATTGACCAAAATAATAATGCATGACACCTAAAGAATGGGCCATGCATTGTTATTTCATTATTTTCACAAAGAAGACAAAAACTTAACTAGTCCATATCCTCCATTGAAACAGGAGTTTTTAAAAGTCCGGCTGCTACTTTATCTTTAATTTTTTGTTCAATTTCTGCCGCTACCTCAGGATTATCGTGCATAAATTGTTTTGCGGATTCTCTGCCTTGAGCTATTTTAGCACCACCATAACTAAACCATGAGCCACTTTTTTCCAAAATATCAAGATCTGTTCCTATATCGACTATTTCCCCGGTCTTTGATATTCCCTCCCCATACATGATATCAAATTCTGCAACCCTAAAAGGAGGTGCCACTTTGTTTTTAACAACTTTCACTTTGACATGATTTCCCATAATGTTGCCTTCCTTATCTTTTATTGCTGAGCCAGATTTACGGATATCCAATCTCATTGATGCATAAAATTTCAGGGCATTACCACCTGTTGTGGTTTCAGGGTTACCGAACATAACGCCAATTTTTTCGCGAAGTTGGTTAATAAAAATACAACAACAACCTGTTTTGCTAATGGTGCCGGTAAGTTTACGAAGTGCTTGAGACATAAGTCGGGCTTGTAACCCCATTTTGGAGTCACCCATTTCCCCTTCTAACTCACTTCTGGGAACAAGTGCAGCAACAGAATCTATGACGATTATATCGATGGCACCTGATCTTATAAGATTTTCTGTAATCTCTAAAGCTTGTTCACCTGAGTCAGGTTGAGATATCAGCAAGTTTTCGGTATCAACACCCAAAGCCTCAGCATAAGTTCTGTCAAAAGCATGTTCTGCGTCAATGAATGCAGCAATTCCTCCCTTTTTTTGGCATTCAGCAATTGCCTGAATTGCTAGAGTGGTTTTACCTGAAGATTCCGGGCCATAAATTTCTACAACACGTCCTTTTGGAAAACCTCCTACTCCCAATGCAATATCCAAGCCCAATGAACCAGTGGAAATGGCTTCAACATCAAGAACTTTTTTGTCTCCTAATTTCATAATCGTACCCTTACCATGCTCTTTTTCAAGCTTATCAATGGCCATTTGCAGGGCTTTAAATTTTGCTTCTTTTTCTTTGCTATTTTCCAATTTTATGTATTTTTAGATTAACTAATGCAAATATAAAACAATTTGTATATTTATTTTAAATTAAATAATATTTTTTTTATTTCTAAAATAAAGACGAAATAGAGTATAAAATTCCATAAAATTATTTCAAAAAATTCACAATTAATTTGTTGACTTGCTCGTAGTCATCTATTTGAACAAAATGGCCTGCATTTTTAACACTATAGACTTCCCCGGCAATGATTTTTCGGCTTGCAACCTGCATTAAATCTTGGTAACTCAAGGAATGGTGCAGCATCTTATTGGGGATTAGCTTGTCTTTTTCTGCAAAAACAACCAGTACAGGCTGAATTAAATGGTGCAAAATATCAATTGATGGTTCTGCAAGCATACTTTCTACACATTTGCAAATCATCTTACAGTATTCATAGTAGGCCGGCTTGTTATTCATAAAATCAAG
>JAEUUM010000403.1 GCA_016787375.1 Saprospiraceae bacterium | reverse complement strand
AAGATTCATATCAAAATTTGGCTAATCGTTTTAAGAAAGGATAACTAAAAACCGAGAATAAAATGATTATGACACCTAGATAAAAACCGGGACTTACTTCTTTGTCTTCATGAAGAATGATCCAGGCAAGAAAAATACCATACACCGGCTCCAGATTGATTGTCAAGGTAGTGGCAAATGCAGAGATGTACTTTAACGACATTAATGACAAAATGTAAGGAATTGTCGTGCAAACAATAGCGAGTGCAAAGAGATAAAGCCAATCACTTTTTGAAGGCCAAAAAGAATATTCATATCCGATGAGTCCGGTAAGAGGCAGAATTATACTCAAGAAGACCCATGCACTTCCAAGCTCAAGAAATGTAATGGACACCGGATCTGCGTTTTCGATGTATTTTTTATTCAGCGTAGAAAACCAAGCAGCGAATAGAGCTGAAATGATTCCAAACAACAAACCGGTAATCATAGAAGCAGAAATATTTTGTGTAACCAAATACATTCCGGGTATAACCAACAAGCTCAATGCTATTTCAAACCATAAAATACGCCTTTTAAAATACAGAGGCTCTATAAATGCAGTAAAAATTGGCGATAGTGCCATACATAGAACACCAACTGAAGCATTTGATGCTTTTATTGATGCATAAAAAAATACCCAATGAATACATACCAAAACACCAATGAACATGTATGTGCCAATCTTACGGCGAGGTATCGACTTTAATTTAGTTATAAGCCCACCAACGAATAAAAGACTTGTTGTCGTGATGGCCACACGCCACCACACCAAAGGAAGTGCTGCAATGGAAATCAGCTTGCCAAGTATAGCAGTAAAACCCCAAAGAAATACACATATATGGAGCTGCACATAAGCCTTTGCCACATTATCAAGCTGTTGGTATTTTGCTTTTGCTCTCAAAAATCAGAAAATTTTGCCCGAAGTTAAGAACCTTCTGCTTAAACAGGTGTTAATAGCCAAAAAACTAAACGTTATGAATTTAAAAATTGGGGATAAAGCACCAGACTTTACATTGTTTGACACAGACAAGGCAGAAACTACTTTGTCTTCTTACTTGGGACAAAACGTTGTAATTCTTTTCTTTCCGCAGGCATTTACAGGAGTTTGTACCTCTGAATTATGTTCGATCAGAGACAATATGAATATTTACTCAAGTTTGAATGCACAGGTTTTGGCAATTTCTGTAGATTCAGTTTTTACCCTAAATAAGTTTAAAACAGATCAATCCTATAATTTTCCATTGCTTTCTGACTTCAATAAAGAGGTTAGCCAGGCCTATGGTGCAATTTATGACAGCTGGATCCTAAATATGAAGGGAGTATCAAAAAGATCTGCGTTCGTAGTCGATAAAGACGGAGTAATAAGATATGCTGAAGTACTGGAAAGTGCAGGCGATATCCCTGATTTTGATAAGATAAAGGAAGTACTTGACGGACTTCAATAGTTTGCTTAATTTTGCAATAAATTTTTCAAAATGATTTCTTTTCCAGAATTTGATACCCAGGAAGATGTGATGGTCGAAACCGAGTTAGAAACTCGGTTGGGCAAACATGCTGAACTGATTATTTACAACGATGATCACAATACTTTTGATTGGGTAATTCAGTGTTTGATGGAAATTTGTAATTATACTTACGAACAATCAGAGCAATTGTCTCTCATTATTCATTATAAAGGCAAAGCAACTGTCAAAACTGCACCTAAACCGGAATTACGCCCCTTAAAAGATGGGTTAATAGATAGAGGCCTCTCAGCTGTTATTGAAGAATTTTAATGGTCATCAGCTATTTCTATTAGCCCATTTATACAATTTTCCAGCATTCGGTAAACCTTTTCGAAGCCGTTGTCATCATAATAAGGGTCTGGAATGTCCTTGCCTGAATGTAGGGTGGAAAACTCGGTGATATGTCTGATTTTTTCGTCATTATTTTCGTTTGTGCCGAAATAAGTCTTTAAGTCTGAGAGATTTTGTTTGTCCATTGCCAGAATAAGATCAAAATTTTCAAAATCCTCAGGTACAATTTTTCTGGAACGTTGATAGGTGATGTCAATTCCGTTTTGAGCTGCTATTCTTATGGATCTTTGATCAGGGTATTCGCCTGCATGCCAGCCACTTGTGCCTGCACTGTCTACTGTCCAGTTGAGTTTTTTGTTTCTAATGGCATTTAATAAAATACCTTCTGCAAGTGGTGACCTGCATATATTGCCCAAACATACCATCAATATTCTCATGGCAATTAGTTGGATGGAAGCTCTTCAACTTTATTCACTACATATTTGGTTTCACCAACCCAGGGAAGCCGGTAGTATTTTTCATCATAGTATAACTTAACCCTTTTGCCGTGATCATTGGCAAGTTCAATGCCGGATGCAACCTCTTTGTCAGCTACCGAAAAGTCCCAGATATTTGATTGTTGATTATTTGTTTTGCCTGCTGCGGGAAAAAACTCCAGATTTAGTTGCCCTTCATAAGTCTTGAAAATATACCCTTTTTTTGAGAGCTTAATGACGGTTCCGATTCGGTAGCCATCTGAGTATGACCCTAAAAAAACGAAATAGGAGCCAACCAAAATCCAGAGCAATATAATTATGGATAGTGCAATTAGTATTTTTTTGAAAATGCCTCTGATCATTTTTTAAATGTTTTTACAAAATTGGCGTAATTAACGGTAAGTTTTTAGTTTTTGATATTTAAAATTTATTTATCACCTCAACAATGATGATTTAGGTTGAGGACCCAAAGAGTTTTGGTACAAAAAATTAAAGCCTTGTTAATAATTAGATGTTTTTATCTGTCAAATACCAAGACGTATTAACTTTGCATTTTCAAAAATTATGGCATTAGATCAGGTAGATGTTGACAAGCTAGATGAGACTGGCAAAGAAATGAGTTTTCTTGATCACCTCGAGGCATTGAGGTGGCATCTTTTTCGCTCAGCTATTGCCATCTGTGTTGGAGGTGGAATAGTTTTTTCATTTCAGGACTGGGTATTTGCCAATATTATACTTGCACCCAAAAGTCAGGATTTTATAACTTTTAAGTTATTATGTAAGCTAGGGCCAAATTTTTGCTACACTCCTCCAAAATTTGATCTCGTCACCCGGGAACTAGGCGAGCAATTTACAGAAAGTATGTATGTTGGCGTATGGCTCGGAGTAATTTTGGCTTCACCTTATATCCTTTATGAGATCTGGAAATTTGTCAAGCCGGGGTTATATAAAAAAGAACAGGATGCTGTGAGTGGTATTGTCCTCATTTGCGCTGCTTTGTTTATTTTGGGAGTATGCTTTGGGTATTTCGTAATGGCGCCTTTCAGTATCGCTTTTTTGGCAGGTTACACGGTTGGTGCCATTAATATGCCGACCTTATCATCTTATATCAGCTACATGACCATGTTTACCTTGCCAATCGGGCTGGTGTTTGAGTTGCCTGTTATTTTATTTTTTATGACCAAGATAGGCGTTATTACACCTTCCTTTCTGCGAAAGTACCGAAGACATGCTGTCGTGCTGATCGTAATAGCAGCTGGAGTTATTACGCCTCCAGATGTTTTAAGTCAGCTTTTAGTGTGTTTCCCACTATTATTGTTGTATGAAGTCAGCATATTGGTGTGCACCAGAGAATATAAAAGAAAACAAAAACTTGCTGAGGCAAGCGAATAAAAATAATATGAATCAAATATCAAGCTCCTGGAGCCTTTTTTGGAAGGTTTTTTTCCCAACATTTTACCTTGTTTTTTTTGGCCTTGGCAACCTGATTTTTTGGTTGAGCAATCTCGAAAATTATGATCAGAGTGAGTTGTTAACCAACAAACTCATTTTTGGTCTTGCGTTTGTATTGGGAGCACTTTTGTTTTCACGGACTTTATGGAAGTTGAAAAGAGTGGATATGGACGATCAGTATGTCTATGTATCGAACTACTTCAAAACGGCCAAATATTCTTTTGATCAAATTGAAAGAATCACCGAAAACAAATTTTTAAGCCGCAAGATTGTACGTGTCTACCTGACAGGCAAAGGTGTTTTTGGCAACCGCTTTGGATTTGTGCCGGACAGAGTCAGATACGACCATTTTTTTAAAGCCCATGAAATTCTCTCACAACTTTACAGGTAACAGCCTATTTGCCGGATAATCTCACAATAGGGCATATTACTTCTTCCAGTGAAATACCTCCGTGCTGAAATGTGTTCTTGTAATAATTGTGATAGTGGTTATAATTATTAGGATACAAAAAGAACAGATCATTTTTTGCGAAAATAAATGTCGAACTGATATTAGGTGTGGGTAAAAGTCCTTTTTTTGGGTCTTTTAATTCAAAAACATCTCTTTTTTCATACTGAAGATTTCTGCCTACCTTGTACCTCAGATTGGTAGTCGTCTCTTTGTCTCCCACTACTTTGGTCGGATTTTTAACTCGTATGGTTCCATGGTCAGTGGTTACAATCAGCTGAACATCTTTACCGGCTATCTTTTGTAAAGCAGCCCAGAGAGGTGAATGAATAAACCATGATTTAGTTAAAGAACGATATGCCGTTTCATCACCTGCAAGTTCTTTGAGTACCTCCATTTCGGTTCTTGCGTGACTCAACATGTCAATGAAATTGTAAACGATCACAGTCAAATTGTTGTTCAGGTAGTTCAGCATATTGTCCTGTAAGGTTTTGCCAACCGCTACATTTGTAACCTTGATGTATTCCGATTTGATGTCTTTTCGGAAACTTTTTTTGATCAATTCGTCCAATAATTCGCTTTCGTGCAAATTTTTTCCCCCTTCATCAACATCATTTTTCCACCATTGTGGATGCCTTTTTTCAATTTCAAGTGGCATCATTCCGGCAAAGATTGCATTTCGACTGTATTGAGTAGAAGTAGGAAGAATGCTAAAAAAAGTATCCTCTTCCTCTATTCTGAATAATTCCGTTATGATCGGTTGAATCGTTTTCCACTGATCGAATCGAAGGTTGTCAAGAAGCAGAACAATGGTTGGAACATCATCTTTTAAGTTTGGAAATACCTTTTTACGCATCAGGGTATTGGACATAACCGGTATATCGCTTACCTTGTCATTCACCCAGTCTTCATAATGATCTATGATGTATTTTGAAAATTCTGTGTTCGCCTCAGCTTTTTGTGTTGACAGTATTTCTGCCATATCGGTGCTGTTGACGGCATCGAGCTTCAGCTCCCAACCAATTATTTTTTTATAGATTTCAGACCACTCTTTGAAATTAAGACCACTGTTGATATCCATGAAAATCTGCCTAAACTCCTGCTGATAGTCAGAAGATGTTTTGGTGTGTACCAAACGTTTGTTATCTATTATTTTTTTTAGGGTTAACAAAATCTGGTTTGGGTTTACCGGTTTAATCAGGTAGTCAGATATTTGCGATCCTATGGCTTCATCCATAATTGTTTCGGCTTCGTTCTTTGTGATCATAACCACCGGTAGCTGAGGAAATTGTTCCTTGATTTTGGAGAGCGTTTCGAGTCCTGACAGCCCGGGCATAGATTCATCCAGAAAAACCACATCAAAATTCTTTTGGTCGCTGCACTCTTCAATCGCATCATAGCCATTGGTTACAGTTATGACTTCATAGCCTTTTTGTTCCAGAAAAATCTGCTGGGGTTTTAAAAGGTCTATTTCATCATCTGCCCAAAGAATTTTAATACGCTCCATATTTTTATGCTTTTTTTTAAAGTTGGATTAAAACGTTTAGAATATGTGCATTATTATTTCATAAATTTGGATCAATGAAAAAAATCAAAATATTCAATGATCCGGTATACGGATTTATCACCATACCGGACAATATTTTACTCAAAATTATTGACCATCCGTATTTCCAGAGGTTGCGCCGCATCAAACAACTCGGGATGACACATTATGTATATCCCGGAGCCTTACATACACGTTTTCATCATGCACTTGGTGCATTGCATCTTATGCAACAAGCCTTGGAAGTTCTCAAAATGAAGGGTGTCGAAATAACAGAGGAGGAAGCCCTGTCGACACAAATCGCAATTTTGCTTCACGATATCGGTCACGGTCCGTTCTCACATGCACTTGAATATATTTTGATCGACTTGCACCACGAAGAGATTTCAGGTTTCTTTTTGAAACAGTTAAACGAAGAGTTTGATGGCCAGTTGGCGATGGCTATTGAAATATTTTATGATCGTTATTCAAAACCTTTTTTACATCAGCTAATTTCCGGTCAATTAGACATGGATAGAATGGATTACCTCAACCGCGACAGTTTTTTTACTGGAGTAAGTGAAGGTGTAATTGGTTATGATAGAATCATCAAGATGCTTTGTGTAAAAGACGGGGATTTAGCGGTTGAAGAAAAGGGTATTTATTCCATCGAGAAGTTTCTGGTATCCAGGCGCTTGATGTATTGGCAAGTATATCTGCACAAAACCGTATTATCTGCTGAGCAAATGCTCATTTCCACCATCAAAAGAGCCAAGTATTTGATGCAAAATGGTAAATCATCTTCAATACCCCAAGAGGTAAGGGGAATGTTTGAAAAGATGATAGAACTTGGAAAGACCTATCCGGAAGACAAAAGGGCATTTCTGGATGTATTCTCAGGATGGGATGACAGCGATATTTCGTTTGCAATCAAAAAATTCATGTTGTCTGATGATTTTGTACTGAGGATGCTGTCAACAGGATTGATGAACAGAAATCTTTTTAAACTTGAGTGGAGCGACGAAGCCTTTGATGATGATTACATCAATCTGAAGAAACAACAAGTAATGGAGCATTTTGGAACCAGTAGCGAAGAAATTGAATTTTTGGTGTTATATGGTCTAGAGCAAAATAAAGCCTATACCATTAAAAAAGATGAAATAAACATACTTACGAAAGCTGACGAACTTATAAGGGTATCACAAATGAATCTGGGTTATGATATTGACCAAATTAAAATTAAATATTTTATTTGTGCACCAAAGATGATGTAGCTGCCCCCGTTAATTAGTAACAAACAATTTGAAGCATAAAAGGAATTTTAGATTTTCAACTACTCTTACCAAGGTTTGTAAAACAGTTTACCATGGTATATTGGTGGACCAATTTTGGTGTAAAGAATCTGCGCTTAACCCATTAAACAAACCCATGATTCTGCGATTCAGCCCCTTTTGTGGCGGGTAGGGATTCAGCAATTCCAGAGTTTCAAAACAATTTTTGCCAAAATCCGACAAAACCTCATTTTCCTCTTGACAACTACCCTAAAAATCACTATATTACGGCGAGTTTATTATTTCTAATCTTAAAAACTGCCCGTCATGAAAACAAAACAGAATTACCTAAAAGAATTCAAATTATTACAGAATTTAATTTCTTCAATGCGGGGGGGGTAGTATATAATTTGGTTTCTTTGATAGGTATTGTTAATATAATAGGTCTTAATAATATTTACTCTCAAAATGGATGTTGTCCGAATGGTTATATAAGTATTGGTTCAGCCAATTCGAATACAAATCTTAGCTCTTTAATAGGTAACCCCTTGTTGTCAGTTAATAATTCAAAAACTCAAGCACAGAACATTTGCATAAATGGAACACTAATAATTGATGGATCCACTAGCTATTATTTTGCAGATTATTCCAATATAATTATGCAGCCTAATTCAAAAATACTCATTAAAGATAATGGTCAGTTATATTGTTCATCGACAAATTTTTCAGGATGTACTAGCCGCTGGCATAGTATAAGTCTTGAGAACAATAGTAATACAAATAATCCAACTTTGAACTTGTATCGTTGCAATGTGCAAGATGCTGAATATGCAGTATCTGTTAGAGGAAAGGCAATAGTATCTCTAAATAATAATTATTTCTCAAAAAACTTCATTAGTCTTTATATTCCTGCTACAAGTGGAGGCGCAAAAAATGAACCAATATTTAGTGCATTCTATGCTAATTCATTTGATGGGTCAAATACTTTGTTAAGTGGGAGTAATAGTTATTTTAATAACAAGCCCAAATGTGCTATTGAAATCCATAATTCAAAGTTGTTAAATATAGGTCTAAAAGGTAAATCTCCCAATACCTTTAGTAACCTTACTAATGGTATCATGCTTTTCAATACAGATGCTAACATTGAAAATTGTACTTTTTCAAATATTGCAATTGTATCCCTTTTATCTCCCAGTAAAAATGGCATTGCCATTTACTCAAAAAATGCGTTGGGTCAATCATCAATAGTGAATGTTACAGGACTTGGAAAATACAATTCAAATACATTTTCAAATTGTGCTTTAGGGATAACATTTGAAAACACAAGCTGTAAATTAATTAATTGTAAATACCAAAACACTGTTCATGCATATTCAGTTGGTATAAGTGTATTAAATACCAATGGTGCTGCAATTGAGTTGATCAATAACAACATTATAGGTGCACAATTCGGCATGGTGTTAAAGAACTTATTAAATACCAAAACTGCAATAATTGGTAGTAATGATTTACA
>JAEUUM010000364.1 GCA_016787375.1 Saprospiraceae bacterium | reverse complement strand
ACTGATTCGGTAACAGTATCAATCGATACTATTACACCTGCAGTAATTGTGCCATCTGATTTAACAATAACATGTCAGTCACCTCAAATATCAATAAACGCTACAAATTTATCAGCAAGCGGTAACTTCCAATATGCATGGACCACCTTGAATGGTAATATTCTGAACGGTCAACAAAACTTAACCGCCCAAATAAACAAGCCAGGTTTATATACTTTAACCACAACAAACCAAATTAATGGTTGCATAGATATTGATGTTGTCAATATTGTTAGTAATGAAGAATTGCCAGTCGTTAATGCCGGTTCAGATTTGATACTTAGTTGTAAAAATGTGATAATAAATGCTAACGCAAGTGTAGTTTATACAGGTGGAAACCTTCAGATAATATGGACATCTAACAATAAACCTGTTGTAAGTGGAGCAAATACTTTATCACCACAGATTGGATTTTCAGGCATCTATACCCTCACAGTAAAGGACACCATAACAGGCTGCAGCGCCGCAGATGATTTAAAAGTAGATTTAGATACAATTTCTCCAAAATCTGCAATAATTGAGCCGGGTATTCTGAATTGTAAAATTTCTTCAGTACCAATTTTGCTTCAAACAACAAATCAAAATTGGTCTTACTCCTGGTCTACTTTGAATGGAAATATTGTCGGTCCAATTAATGGGAGTATGATTGAGGCCAATAAAGTAGGCGAGTATGTTTTGACCATTACCGATGAATTGAATGGTTGTAGCTCAATCTTATCAAAAATATTGTCAGAAGACAAAAATCCTCCCCAGATATCTGCAGGTCCTGACCGAGAAATTACGTGCACACAAAACATAGTGACATTAAACGGCTCTATCCAAGGCAACACTTCCGATAAAACCATTAGTTGGTTACTGAATGGTCAGGTGCTTCCAAATAGCAATTTACTCAACCCAAGTGTAAAAACACAAGGAATATATCAATTATTTGTTGTGGATGAATTAAATGGCTGTACAGCTCTTGACAGCATGGAAGTAACTGAAAACAACAACAAACCAACTGGATTTTCAACAGATATAATACCTCCCGGATGCACAAAATTGGGTACAGTGACCGTCTCAAATATTTCCGGTGGAGTAGGACCATATGCTTATTCCATAAATGGAGGTGCATTTCAATCTTTGAATTACTTTGAGTCGATTTCCAGCGGGTCCTATTTGGTGACCATAAAAGATATAAATGGATGCCTTTTTAGTTCTGCATTGGACGTTCCGGTTCCACCTGTTCTGACAGCCAGCCTACCTCAATTGATAACAATTGAATATGGAGCCGGTCAACAATTGTTCCCTGAATTGAATATACCTGAAACCAGCGTTGATAAAATTCAATGGAAACCGATTACAGGTCTATCTTGTTCCGATTGCCTTAATCCAATAGCATCACCCCTGAATGAAATTTACTACACCCTAACTGTTACAGATGTAACCGGTTGTACAGCATCTGCAAAGGTACAATTACTTGTATTAAAGGATTTCAAACTCTATGTACCAAACGCATTTTCTCCTGATGCTAATGGAATAAACGACAAATGGCAAATATATGGCGACATCAACAAGGTAGTAAAAATCAAAAGCCTCAGAATATTTGACAGATGGGGAGAAGCCCTTTTTGAAGCATTTAACTTCCCGGTTAATGATCCTGAGTTTGGCTGGAATGGAAAATATCACGGCAAGTATTTAGATCCCGCAGTGTTTGTTTATTACTTCGAAGCAGAGTTTATCGATGGAAGTACCAAACTATATAAAGGCGATATTAATTTAATGAGGTAAGGTAGATTTTACAAATGTGGATCAGAAATGATTTAGAACAATTATTTGTTATAAAGGATTTACTTAAAAACACCTTGAGTGTGATTTAAAATTTATAAAGTGCAATTTATATTTTGGCTTAAACCAATATTTATGTCTAATATAACTTAATTTTAGATTATAAATTAATCAATACCTGAAACCCAAAATGAAAAGGAACTTCTTTTATACTTTTGTAAGTGTATTTACTTGGGCTAATATTTGTTTGAGCTATTCAGACGCTCAGAGTATACTACCAACGTGCAATTGCACAGTTGATGCTGGCAAAGACATTGAAATTTGTGAACCTGGTGGTACAGTCAAGCTAAACGGTTCGGTAACAGGAGATTTTATTTCTTTCAATTGGAAAGATGAACCGGAATTATCAGATCTATTCACGCTCAAACCAGATGCTACAGTTAGTGTAGATAAAACATTTACCTTAACTACAAAATGCAAAAGCAACACTTTTGTGCCCATCATCAATGGTAATTTTTCGAATGGAAATACAGGATTTACAACCGGCTACATCTATGATGCTGTCCCAGGCAGCTTTGGCCCGGGCAAAATTACTGTCACGAATAATCCGCAATCATTTAATAGCGGTTTTGGAGCATGTGGTGACCATACTACAGGATCCGGAAACATGCTTCTTGTTGATGGTTCTACCACTCCAAATACTGATATTTGGTGTCAAAACGTAACCTTGCAACCAAATACCGATTACCTGTTTGAGTTTTGGGTCACAAATATGTATCCTGTTTCACCAGCCAATCTTTTGATAACCTGCAATGGTATACCTGTGGGAACATATACTCCGGACCCCGATATGTGCCTTTGGCAAAAAGTTTCTATATGTTTTACACCAGTTGCAACAAGCAATGTTTCAATGTGTATAAGTGAGGTATCAGGTGTTGGTTTTGGAAATGATTTTGCAATTGATGATATATCACTACAAGAGGTATGTAGGTATGAGGACAAGGTCAATGTAAAAGTACTGCCAAAGAAAACTACTAAAGTTGATGCCACAATTTGCTCTGGCCAAACTTACACAATAGCCAACCAAACATTTCAGAATGAAGGAAGCTATGACATCAATCTTAAAACCTGGAAAGGTTGTGATAGCATCGTAACCCTAGATTTGGTGGTAATCGATATTGAGGCAGAGATAGACCCACCTTTATTTTTGGGATGTGGTGGTTCAACGGTTACCCTGAGTGGCGATAAATCATCTTTTGGTTCAAATATTTCTTACCTATGGACCACAATAGGTGGAAAAATATTAACTGACCCAACTCAATGGGATATTATTGTGAACAAACCCGGTAAATATGATCTCAAAGTAACCTACAATGACGGAAAGATAATCTGCTCCAAAACAGCAAGTGTTGTGGTCATTGAAGACAAAACAAATCCGGTAATTAATGCAGGTCTTGACAGTAAGTTATCTTGCAGTGATACACTTCTTACGCTAATGGGTTCTGTAACGTCCCCGGCTAACTATAATTTAAATTGGACCACATTAAATGGTTCATTTGCTTCTAAAACCGATACACTTACCCCGGTTGTTAAAAGCGCCGGAACGTACATACTACAAGTTCAGGATAAGAACAATTTGTGTATTTCAACCGATACCGTCCTGATTTCCGTTGACGCTTCGTTACCCAAATCAATCATAAGTGGCATAAAAACACTCAACTGTTACACAACCAATGCCTGGTTGGACGGCTCCCTTTCCGATACCGGTTCTGAATTTGACTTTAAATGGTCGACCATTAATGGAAATTTTATTTCAAAAACTGATTCCCTTCAGGTTGAAATAAATTCCTCCGGCATATATAATCTTACAATCTCTAACAAAACCACGGGATGTAAAACCACTTCAACACATATCATTACCGATGATTTCATAAAACCAATAATTGATGCAGGATTGCAGGATACCCTGTCATGTCTTATCCCAACCCTCTCCATTAATGCTATATCAAATATACCTGATACACTTTCAGACATCAATTGGACAACAATCAACGGAAATATCTTGAGTGGAGGCAATACACTTATGCCACTCATTAATAAGCCTGGTTTATATATAATGACAGTTTTGGATAAAAAGAATGGATGCTCTCAAATTGATACTGTAATGATTGCTTCTGATGTTAATTTACCAATCGCAACAATAAATCTACCCGATACAATAAGTTGTCTGAAATCAATCATTGACCTCAATGGATCCGGCTCATCTAATGGCATTGACTATGGAATTTCATGGACTGCAATAAATGGGAACATTATTGGTCCGGTTGATTCACTTAATACAAAGACAGACCAACAGGGAACCTACATTTTAAAAATAATCAATCAACTAAACGGATGTATTGCCTCCGATACAGTTATTGTTGCAAAAGACACACAAGTTCCAATTGCGAATGCAGGTTTATCAAACACCATAACATGCAATAATCCCATTTTAAATCTGGATGGTGGTGGTTCTTCATCTGGACCAATATTTAACTATAATTGGTCAACAATCAGTGGAAATATAATTTCCGGCCAAAATAGTATTAACCCAATTATCGATAAGCCAGGCATTTACACTTTGTTAGTGACCAACACAAAAAATGGATGTACTTCCCAAATGGATGTTGAAATTTTTGAGGATAAAACAAAACCTGATGTATTGGTAATTCCTGATGCAGAAGTCAATTGCACTAATCCGGTTATCCAGCTTTCTGCCACCAATAACTCGTCACCAGGGCAATATAGTTTTACATGGTCAACAGCCAATGGATCAATTGTTTCCGGGCAATCGGCATTAATACCTACTGTGAATAAAGCAGGTGTATATAAGCTTATAACCACCAATATTCAGAATGGCTGCACAGATGAGGATTTTATAACAGTTAAAAGCAATGGTGAAATACCTGAAGTTGATGCTGGAAAAGATACTGTGTTAAATTGTAACCACTCAACAATATTGTTAAAAGCCAGTGTGGTTTATAACAGTGGAACCCTTGATATTACATGGACCTCAAACAATCAACCTGTTTTGTCAGGAGCCAATACCCTTACTCCTGAAATCAATCAACCAGGCATTTACACCATTACAGTTAATGATCCTTTAACAGGGTGCACAAACTTTGATCAGATTAATGTCGTGATAGATACGATCTCTCCTGTTGCCTCAATTCTTGTACCTGAGAAGTTGACTTGTAAAATTTTGTCCACAAACCTGGAAGCTGTTTCAAACAATCCAAACTGGAGTTATAATTGGTCTACCATAAATGGCAACTTCATCGGTCCTACAAATTTAAGCACAGCAATTGCGGATAAAATTGGTTTATATCAACTTTTGGTAAAAAATAATCTGAATGGATGTGAGAAACTTCAATCTGTAAGTGTTCAAGAAAACAAAATCATCCCTCAGATTTCTGCAGGTCAAGACAAATTACTCACATGCGACCTTAACAATGTTGTATTATCCGGAAATGTATCATTTCCTGCTGGTAATTATTCATATATTTGGAACTTCAACGGACAAGCCCTTCCATCAGCAAATACCTTGAGTCCGACTGTCGCCATGCAGGGAAATTATGTTTTGATTGTTACAGATGACCTTAATGGTTGTATCGCGACAGATACAGTTATGGTTTTACAAAACACCAATGTACCGGCTGATATAATCGCACAAATAGTAACCCCGGGTTGTAAAAATACCGGTTCAATAATAATTCAAAGCACCACCGGAGGAGTTGGACCATACTTATATTCGATTAATGGTAGTCAGTTTCAAACAAATCCGGATTTTTCGCAACTTACTTCAGGAAATTATTCTCTCACAGTAAAAGATATCAATGGATGCACATATGATGAAAATGTAATATTACCTCAACCGGAAGATATAAAAGTTGAACTTCCAGAGTTGGTGACAATAGAATTTGGTGAGAGCGGACAGCTATTCCCAATACTCTCTATACCCGAAAGTCAAATTGGCTCAATAAGCTGGAGTCCTGCTACCGGTTTGTCGTGCTCGGATTGCCTAAATCCTTTCGTAAGTGGCATAAATGGTTTGTCCTATACCTTGACAATAACCGACCTTGAAGGTTGCACTGCCTCGGACAAAGTAAAAGTATCGGTTGAAAAGAATTTTAACTTATATATTCCAAATGTTTTCTCCCCGGATCTCGATGGCATCAATGATATTTGGTATGTATATGGAGACCCTAAGAAAATAACCAACATCAAATTATTAAGAATTTTTGATCGTTGGGGAGCACTTCTTTTCGAAGCATCAAATTTCCCGATCAATGATCCCGCATACGGATGGGATGGCAGAAGCAAAGGGAAATTGTTGAATCCTGCAGTTTTTGTATATTATTTAGAAGCTGAATTAGGAGATGGGAGTTCGAGATTATATAAAGGTGACATCACCATTTCAAGATAAATTCATAATAAGTCATTCTATTTTTTGAACATGAAATAAACGGCACCTAAAATAAATACAAAAGATACAATGTGATTCCAGCGAACTTGCTCTTTTAAGTAAAGAACTGAAAATACCACGAAAATTACCAAAGTTATCACCTCTTGAATCGTTTTAAGCTGGAATGCATTGAATTTGCCATAACCAATTCGATTTGCGGGAATCATAAAGCAATACTCAAAAAATGCAATACCCCAACTGATTGCAATGGCTTTCCACATCGGAACGGAATGGTCTTTTAGATGTCCATACCATGCGAATGTCATGAATATATTTGAAATGATTAGCAGGATGATTGTCCACATATTAATTTTCGAAAGTTTATAAAGATAATACCTCACAAAAATAATATTCTGCTTGTTGTAAACTTGCTTTTACTTCAGCTAAATCCGTTCTGTATTTGCAAGTTAATTTGTTTTCAACTCAGACAACGCTTTCTGACTTTTAAGACTCTTCTTTTTATGAAGCTTAATATTATTATCGGGCTTTGACATTAATAATAGCTTAATATTTTACACTATGAAAAACAATACACATAAAATTCTACCATATATCTTTTTATTTTTCAGCATTTCTCTTCGGGCTCAAGATCCTTTGATACAAAATATCACACTTTCCAAAGAGTCTGGAGTTGAGGAAAACAATCAAAATAATCCGTGCATTTCAGTTGAACAATACAAATTAATTGAGCATCGTTCAAATGAAAATGCACAAAAGTTAGGTTTGGAAATAACCAGTGAGCGGAAAGCCTTAACAACTTCTCTAAATTGGCCATTAAAATCAAAAGACGGGTTAAGCGATTGCAGTTATTATGGTATCAGTGCTTATGTAGATCAGAATCCTGCGGCCGGAGTATTCACGGATTACAATTGTGGAACCAATACCTATGATGCCCATCGCGGGACCGATATTGCTATTTATCCATATCCTTTTTTTAAACTTGATCATGATGAAGTTGAAGTTATATCAGCTGCAGCAGGTACAATCATCGATAAAGTAGATGGCAATTTTGATAAAAATTGCGGCGCAAACAATTTGCAGGCTAATTACTTGGTTATTCAACACGCCGACGGTTCGAGGGTGCTTTACTTTCACATGAAGAAAAATTCGCTGACTTCTAAGTCCATCGGTCAAACGGTAATTCAGGGGGAATTTTTAGGTGTGGTTGGCAGTTCCGGCAACAGCTCAGGACCTCACTTACATTTCGAGGTTTGGGCCGGTAGTACAGTCAGCACATTAGTAGACCCTTACGAAGGTTCTTGTAATATGCTCAATACCCAAACCTGGTGGGCCGTTCAGAAGCCTTATACAGAACCTGCAATCATCAAGGTTTCTGTGAATACGACCGATGCAGTTTTTCCTGCTTGTCCTACGACTGAAACACCAAATGAAGCTCGTTGTTTTAACATTCCTTTTAAAGGCTCAGGTTTACCTGATGACTATGCTAAGTTTTACATTTTTATGCGAAATGAAACTCAAGGTAAAACTGCCGAGATGAAAATTCTCAACCCGGATGGAACAGTTTTTAATAACTGGACCTATACCAGCTCTACCAGTTATAAATTTAGTGCTCGTAATTTTTCGAAAAAGTTACCTTCCGTACATGGTACTTATAAATTTATAGCAACTTATAATGGCACAAGCTGCGAGCAAACTTTTGAAGTCGTTAAAGCCGAAATTACTGCAAACGGGCCATTAAAATTTTGTGAAGGCACAAATCGGGTACTTACCGCAAGTCCAGCCAAAAAATACGCATGGAACAACAGCATATCCATTGGTGACACTACTCAATCAATAACAGTATATAAATCAGGAACATATTATGTAACTATTACAAGTTTCGAAGGCTGTGTTGATATCTCACCCCCTATTACAGTTGAAGTAGTGCCTAACCCAATTGCTGTAATTACACCCGACGGGCCAATTAATTTTTGTGAAGGCTTTATGGTAACCTTGGCCTCAAACAATGCCGCCGGATATAGCTGGAGTAATGGAGCAAACACTAAAAACATAATTGTAACACAGAGTGGCAATTATGTGTTAACTGTTACCGATCAAAATGGATGCAGTGACACCTCCGCCATAAAAATTTCTGTTTTTACACCACAAAATGGGGTACCAATTTCCGTAATTGGTGACAGTCTATTTTCACCCTATTATATGCCGGTTTATTGGTATTTAAATAACAATCCAATACCTGTTGACACCGGTATTAACATAAAATGTAAAGATTCAGGATTATATTATTCAGCAGGCTATGATTCAAATGGATGTTTCTCAATTAGTGATACCATTACTTTAAAATGTAAAACTACTGCTTCTACCAGCGAAGTAGATAAAGTAAAATTTATGGTTTGGCCTAACCCTACTAATGAAAATCCAAAATTAGTGGTCAATGGCATAAAACCAGGAATTTATTCACTTGAAATATTTGATATGTACGGCAGAATTTTGTTGCATGAAGTACTTAGTGCCGGGGAAAATCAGATTGAAAAAGAAATTCCAGTCTCTTCATTTCCCAGCGGTTTATACCTGTTAACATTACAGTCTAACACCAACCTGTTTTTAACCAAGTTTATAAAAAATTAGATTTTAGAGTCCGCTGTTGATTCCTGTCATTTGAATTTTTATAAACGTAATTGTTAATCGGGTGAACCCATTAAATTAAGAAGATGTGTGGATTTTTTAATTTCCGCGGTATCTCAATGTTGTATAATCCGGGCCTGAATAACAGTCCCTTAGAAGTTTTAACAATCATTTCAAAATCAGCACTACAGAAATACAAAAATCCACCTTTCAATTTTATAAAAAAATAACAGCAAACTCAATCTCTAGCCAATTTAACCTCAACCGATGGTGGGATTAACTTGTACAATACAGGAGTCACCAATCTGCTGAGCAAGGTACTGCTTATGAGACCACCAATTAACACAATTGCCAAAGGGCTTATCAGTGGTGATCTTTCCAGTACCAAAGGAACCAAACCACCAATTGCCGTCAAAGAAGTAAGCAATATTGGTAAAAATCTGGTCTCAGCTCCGTCCATTACCGCATCATAAAGTTTCATCCCATTTTCACGTAAACCATTGGTGTAGTCAACCATGAGTATAGAATTTTTTATTTCAATACCCATTAAAGCGATGATGCCCACAGTTGCTACAAATGACATGGATTCACCTCCTATGAACAGAGCGAGTAATGCACCGATCATTCCCATTGGAACCACACTTAATACAATTAAAGTAGACTTAAATGTTCTGAATTCAAGTATTAAAATTGCCAATAAACCAAAAATTGTCAGCATAATGATTGTACCAAGACCACCAAATGACTCTTCCCTGCTTTCTCTTTCGCCCGCAGCTATGACCCTATAGCCAGCTGGTAATCTTATTTCTTTATCGATTGTGTTCAAAACTGAAGTCGTCAACTGGTCAACATTTTTGCCTTGTTGAACGAAGCTACTTACCAATGCATACCTTTCTTTATTGAAATGTCTTATTATGGAAGCTGATGGAGTAAGGCTTATTTCTGCTATATTACGCAAAGGAACCAATGAACCACTCAGGGATGTTATGTTAATCTTGTTAAACATCTCTATGGCATTCTCGGTATTTTGATTTACGCTTACATTTAATTTATATTCGTCGCCATCTTCATTTTTAATACTTCCCACATCAATACCGGCTATAGCGAGTCTGATGGTTTTGGCAATTTCGGCCCCTGTAAGCCCAAACATCCCTGCTTTATCTTTATCTACCAAAATAGTAATATCAGAGTTTTGGTATTTCAGGTCATTGCGTATATATAATGTACCTTTTGTTTTTTTGAAAATATTTTCAACTTGTTTACTCAAGGCATCCAAGGTATCTAGATTGGTGCCTAAAATTCGCATTTCTATTGGTGCAGTAATTGGCGGACCTTGCTGAAACCTTTTTACTTCGATTTTTGCACCAGCAAAGACCGATAAGTCATGTCTCGCTTTATTTGCAAAAGCAATAATTTCCGGTACATGCGCCTTTTCATCAAGATAAACCATTATTTGGGCAATATTGGAAGAATTTTGTTTTTGAAATTCGTTGTAATAAATACGAGGATTTCCTTTTCCTACATTGCTACTGAAATGGTCAATTTCAGGAGATTGAAGCAAGTATTTTTCAATTTTTCTTACTACTTTGTCAGTATGGTCCAGATTTGATCCGGATTCTGTTTCGATGTCTATGGTGATAATCGGCTTTTCAGATTCCGGAAATAAACTGAAACCCAAAACCGGAATCAATAATAATGATGAGAGGAATATACCCCCCGCAATTGAAAGCGTCCAAACCGGATGTTTCATGCATAGTTCAAGTAGCCGCTGGTAAGGTGAGTTGATGTATTTTTTGAATGCTCTGAAAAAATAGTTGCCCTCCGAATGGCTATCTTTCTCATGGGCCTTTAATAAAATACTCGACAGGAAAGGTATGATGGTGACAGATACGAATAAGGAAGCTATTACAGTCAACAAAACTGCCATCGGCAAAGATCTGATAAAGTCACCTGAACCTTCCGGTAGATTTGCCAATGGCAAAAAGGCAAGCAAGAGTGTTGCCGTGCAACCAAGTATTGCAACCATAATATGATTTGTTGCAGTGATTGCCGCCTCTTTAGCTGAAATTCCTTTCCGCATGTAGCGTTCTATGTTTTCAACGACAACAATACTGTCATCTACAAGCAGACCAAGTGCAACTACCATCCCTACAATACTAAGTTGATTCAGCGTATATCCAAGCAAATCCAGCAAAAACAAACCAATACTTAGAGATAGAGGTATAGAAATCATGACAATCAAAGAAGCTCTGTTGCCAAGAGGCAATAAAGTAAGTAAAACCAAAAAAATTGCAATGGCAAAGTCCCTACCCAAACCCGACAGCCGATTTCTTACACCCTTCTCCTGATCAAAAGCTTGGTGAACTTCTATTCCTTTAGGCAAAGTTTGTTTAAAGGCGTTTAGCTCCTTCTCTATTTTCGCTCTAGTGGCGATGATGTTCCTCTTATCTTTCATAGCTGTGTTTACCCAAATGGCCCGTTTACCATTGTGCCTTGCTATATGGTCAAAATCTTCTTCTATATAATAAACCTGTGCTATTTGATCAAGTCTGACAATTTTACCTTCATTTGTTGCCTGAACAACTGTGTTTTTTATGTCGTCGATATTAAGGTATTCTGAAGTTGTTTTGATGTTGTATTTCTTCTTGCCTAGATCAATGTTTCCACCCGGGATGTTGATGTTGTTTGCTTGAATTAAGCCCAAAACCTGGTTAAGTCCCAGTTTCATCAATGACATTTTCTCAAGATCCAGGTCAATTTTGATGTGTCTTTCCGGTGCAGCCTGAATTTCCACCCATTTTACATCTTTTATCCTTTCAAGGCTTTTTTCCAAAATTTCGGCCTTGTCTTTTAAAATATTCATTGAAACTGTATCAGAAACTATTGCTGTTTGTAAAATGGCTACATCACTACTTGAAGCTTTTTTGATATCAAGCTTTATGATACCTTCAGGAAGGTTTGGCCTGATTTTATTGACTTCTCTGATAACATCATTATTTTTTGCCTGAACATCAACCCCATAGTTAAACTCTACCAACATGACAATCAATCCATCACTTAGAGTAGTATTGATTTTTTTTATGTCCGTCAATTGATACAATTCCTCCTCTATCGGGTCCGCGATGAGTTTTTCCATATCCTTAGGATTTGTACCCGGATACACAACTACAATTGAAAAAATTGGAGCACCAAATGGTGGATCTTCACCCCTTGGCATATTCATTAAGGCATTTATTCCCAATGCCATCACAGCAACAAAAATAACCAAGGTAAACTGCCAGTTTCTAACAAAAAATCTATTGAAATTCATCTTTAATTTTAATTTTGAAGGTTTTAATAGTTGTAATCTGAAGCCTCTTTAATAACTTACTCAATACTAACTTTATCTCCATCTTCAAGATATATGGCACCAATCGTCACGACCTCCTTTACATCATCAAGTCCGCTGGATATGGCGATTTTATCACCTAAAATCTTGGCAACTCTCAAATTCAGTTTTTTTGCTTTACCGTCCTTTACTGTGAAAGCAATTGCTGTCGACCCATCTGTTTTAACTATAGCATTTATAGGTATCACCGCCATTTTGGTGTTTGATTTTGGGCGAATGGAAAGTTTGGTTATCAAACCCGCGGCAAGCTTTTCAGGTTGAGATTTAAATTTTACATCAATATCAAATGTCCCACTGGCAGAATTACCTGCAGATGATTTATTGCTAATTGTACCGGAGAAAATTTGTCCGGGATATGCATCAATTTTTATTTCAACCTGATCACCCTGATTAACTCTGGCCCAGTCCCGATCTATCAAACCGGCGTTGATTTTCCAATCTTTGTTGCCAACTCCCATAATAGCAAATACAGGTATACCGGGTCCAACTATTTCGCCCTCCCTCATGATCTGTTTTAATATTTTTCCTGAAATTGGAGATCGTATTTCACTATAACTTCGATTAAATCTGGCTATGTCAACAGATCTTTTCGACATTTCAAATGCTGTGGTTGCATTTTGAAGCTGTTCAAGCGTTGCAACACTATCAGCGTGCATGTTTTTCGCCCTTTTCAAGTCTCTTTCAGTCTTTGCCAAACCTTCTTCAGCTTGTCTGACTTGAGCGTCTATTTCGGCCATGTTCAAAGTTGCAAGTAATTGACCTTTTTTCACAACATCTCCCTCCTTTACAAAAGTATTGTAGATGACACCACCCGTTTTGAATGCAGGTTTAGATTCTACATCACTCAAAACAAAACCAAGAATATTGATTTCAGTATTTTCATTGGTTGATTCTACGGCTTCGGTCTTAATATGAGTCGTATTGATGTCAGTAGTGAGCTTAGCCATTTCCGTTTTGTCAGCATGATTACAGCTTGTGAATAATAATCCACCAGACAAAATGATTATTAATAAGTGTTTCATTGTATTGGAATTTTGTGATTTTTAATGATTGGAAATTATTGAACAGGATACGATGCAGATGCATAAACATGTTCTGCCCATCTAATCCATGAATTATATTTCGAAAGATTGTATTGTAAATAAATTTGAGTAAGCTGGGTGTGTGCATCTATTAACTCCAAATAATTTGTTACACCCTCTTTGTACTTCTTTAAGACTTCGTTGTATATTTTCTCAGTAGCCTTGATTCTCATCTGGAATGTATTTGCTTGCAGAATACTTGATTCAAGTGTTTCTTTGCTTGCGGCAACCTGGAGTGCAAATTGTTCCTCGGCATAAGATTTTTTATGCTCAAAGGCCAATATCTCAGAATTTATCTGATCTTTTTTGTTTGAATGCCTTTTTGAATCATACAAGTTAATTTCAAAGTTTAAACCAAACAGGGCATAAGGCTTAAAACCAAAATCGAATGCTTGTGACCCCAAATCAAGTTGCACACCCAATTTAGGGTAGTAGAACTGCTTTTCTTTGTCCAACAAAATCGTTTTTAACTTTATACCTTGGTCCAATTGAAGTAACTCTTCCCTTTTTTGAAATGGTTCAGTTGAAAGACCAGGTAAGCCAGGCACCTCAAGTTCTACAAAATTTACAGCATCATCCTTATTCCCTTGAAGGAAATTGTAATACCTTTTTGCATTGCTAAAATTGGACTGGGCTTCCAACTTTTGAGCTTGAATCAAGGCTTGCTGGTTTTCTATTCTAGAAAGTGCAGACGGAAGCGCAACTCCATTATTTATCATACTTTGTGTTGATCGTTTGGCCTCCATTAGCAGGGTATCAGCAGTATTATAAATGAATACAGCTTGTTTGGCAGCCATGCATTGAAAATAGGCCTTCATGACATCAGCCGTCAACTGCCTTTTAAAAGCCTTTATTTCTAGTTCTTTTAACCTGATTGATTCATTTTTTGCCTTTTTGTTTAGAATCAAATCCGGGTAAAAAATTGCTTGTGAAATTCGCAGTTTTGAATCGTAAAAGTTGTTCGGAATTAATTGTTCCTGAACATTGGAAATTTGGGGGAACGAATTTGATGCGGTTAATTGATTCAATGTTGAATAAACCGGATTTAATAAATCTCCGACCGGTATATCAATGTTTCTTCCTCCTGATGCAAGTGTATATTGCACACCAAATATAACTGAGGGACCAAACATTGATTTTGATTCTCTATATGCGGCCATTGCTGCTTGCAAGTCAAATGTTTGAGACTTGAGTTGCTCATTGGTTTCCCAGGCTTTCTTTATTGGCATCGAAAAGTCCTGTGAATTAGCTTCGAATGGCAACAAGAATGATGAAATGATTACAAAAACAGACAATCTAATCATGTTATCTATGTTTTTAAAATTAACAGTGTTTAGTTTCATACTAAAAAAATTTATCTATGAAAAACGCTTATAAGCATGCTTTCAAGTGTTTTGGAAATTAATTCGTGGGTTTGATCTGTTTCAACTATTTCCAATCTCTCCGTTTGAGCTAAATTAACCAATCCATGAACACAACTCCACAGTTGGAGTGCCAATATTTTCGGATCAAGTTTTGATCCACCCATCATGTTGAGTGCTTCAGAGCAGGAATCCACCAAAAACTGAAACATTGACATACCCTGATCCCAATCCTCTTTGCATTTTTCAATATGCTTCATTGGTTTATCAGAATTGAACATCAAATGATACCAATCTTTGTTTTCCAACCCGAATTTCACATACGCATGACCAGTTTCATGGATTCTTTTAATAGGATCGGCCTCTGTAAATGCCCCGGAAATGTATTTATTCATCATTTCAAAGCCAATTTCCATTAATTCATGAAGAATCGCATCTTTGTCAGTATAATATAGATAAATAGTTGCAGGGCTGTATTCAATAGCCTTTGCAATTTTCCTTATTGAAAGCCCCTCCTGACCTTCACTTAACAGAATTTTTTTTGAAGCTGTTAAAATCAACTCCTTTAATTCTGCTTTCTCACGCTCTTTCCTTTCTGCTGATCCCAATTTTTTAATTATTTTAAATAACGATGCAAATTTACTAAACACTGTTTAGTAAAACAAATAAATTTCTAAGGAAAATTATTTTTTTTTCAATTTAGACTATAAAATAATGAATGTTAGATGTTTGTAAGGTGAGTACCACTCTTAAAAAATAATTGATCGACTCAAATTTGATAATTGCTGTTCTCAAATTGGAGGTTATACAACAATTTATAGTGCCCATCCGGGATATTAATCAGTTGTTCATGTGTTCCAAATTCCAATATTTTACCTTTTTCAAGCACCATAATTCTATCAGCCTTTCTAATGGTTGAAAGTCGGTGCGCAATGATAATGGATGTTCTTTTTTCTATCAGTTTTTCAATAGCGTGTTGAACAATTAACTCCGACTCAGTGTCGATATTAGAAGTTGCTTCATCCAATATTAAAATATCCGGATCAAAAACCAATGCCCTTGCAAAAGAGAGTAGTTGTCTTTGTCCCATTGACAAAGTTGAACCCCTCTCCATAACAGGAAAGTCATATCCACCGGGCAGTTTTTCAATAAATTCGTGTGCACCAATCCATTTAGCTGCTTCTATACATTTTTCACGCGATATAGAAGGATCCCGCATACTGATGTTGTCCACAACCGTACCCGAAAACAAGAACACATCTTGCAGAACAACTGCTATACGGCGTCTCAGGGCTTGTATTTGATATAGGTTGATGTCTTTTTCATCGAGATAGATTTTACCTTTCTGGACTTCATAAAATTTATTGATCAGGCTGATAACTGTTGTCTTACCTGAACCGGTACTCCCTACGATAGCAAGTGATTGTCCCGGTTCAACAGAAAAACTGATATCATTTAAAACCAAATCTTGTTCACTGTATGAAAAACTTACATGATCAAACCTCAATCGGCCTTCCAATTTTTCCGGAATCAAATTTCCTTCAACTTCTCTGAGTTCTTCCTGGTCAACAAGATGAAATACACGCTCAGCAGCTACTATTCCCATTTGAAGGGTATTGAATTTATCTGCCAACATCCTTATAGGCCTAAAAAGCATTGAAAGATAAATAGGAAACGAAACCATTACTCCGATCGAAATTGTATCCTGCAACATACCTCGTGCACCATACCATACCATCAAGCCAAGGGAGGCCGCAGAAATTATTTCAACCACAGGAAAAAAAACTGCATAGTATAAAATGGAATCAAGATTGGCTGTTGTATAATCGTAGTTAATCTTTTTGAATTTTGCCCTATCTTGTTCTTCAGCATTGAATATCTGGGTTATTTTCATCCCAGAAATTCTTTCCTGTAAGAAAGAATTCATCTTGGAAATTTCATTTCTTACTTTCTGAAATGAAGCTCTTACCTTCTCTTTAAAAATGTAGGCAGCAATAAGCAAAAATGGCAATGTCATCATACAAAATAAGGTAAGTTTCCAACTTGTATAAAACATCATTCCCAATACTGCAACCAAAGTAAGTATATCTGCAATGATGGTGATGATTCCCTCAGAAAATATTGAATTGATTGTTTCGATATCATTAATGGTACGAGTTGTTGAATTACCTATCGGCGTTGAGTCAAAATATTTTAACCTTAATGATGTGATGGTATTGAAAACTTTTAACCGGAGGTCTTTGACCACATTTGCACCCAATAAACTGGTTATGTAATTGAAAAAGTAATTGAAAACCGCCTCAACAACCAAAACAGACAACAAAATCAAAAAAAGAACTTTCATCCCTGCCAGGTCTTTATTAACAATGTAATTGTCCGTCATTTCCTGGATTAATCTTGGCTTTAAGGTTGCAATTGGCGCCAAAATGATGGCTAGTAGTGACGCAAACACAAATAATTGCTTGTAAGGACCTGCCAGGGTTATTACCCTTGTCAACACAGAAAGATCACGTTTTTTTGTTTTCATCGACATTATGGAAAGAGACAAAGTTAATTCAAAATTGTTTTCGACGCAGAATTGTATTCTTGATTATAGGTTAATAGTTGTTTACAGAATATTTACAAATAATGAATTTCATAATAAAATGGACCTGAAAGATATTTTTCGCATTATTCTAATAACATCACCGTTGGTTATGATTTTTACTTTGAGCTCATAAATTTTTTAATCCCTAATCTTTTTTTTGAGTGTTAAAAAGCTATATTTGAATAAAATATTTGAACTATGTACGATCAAAGGCCTTGGTTAAAGTTATACCCTCCAGGTGTTCCATCGAATATCAACCCTGATCAATATCCTTTGCTTATTGATTTGTTCAAAGAAACTTTTGACAAATACCGCAATAAAAAAGCGTTCAATTGCATGGGTGCAGAATTGACCTTTAATCAGATAGACAAATATTCTGCAAACTTCGCAGCTTATTTGCATTC
>JAEUUM010000347.1 GCA_016787375.1 Saprospiraceae bacterium | reverse complement strand
ACAAAGGAATACCTAGTTTTTCACCCGAACAATTCAGGTATGTGGTCAACAAAGATCCCATGAAAACCAAGCAACTCGAAAAAGGAATTGACCAACTAATGGATGAGGGGGTAGCTCAGGTTTTTACAAAGGCAGATAATAACCGTAAAATAATTGGTACTGTAGGTGCTTTGCAGTTTGACGTGCTTCAGTACAGGCTCAAACATGAATACGGTGCTTCATGCGATTATGAACCCATCAGCCTCCACAAAGCATGTTGGCTTACATGGGATGATCAGCCTGCGTTGAATGAATTTATTCAGAAAAGAAAGGCAGACCTCGCTAAAGACAAAGAAGACCGCTGGGTTTTTCTAGCCCAAAGTGCCTGGGCGCTCAAAATAGCTCAGGAGAACCACCCTAAAATACACTTTCATTTTACCTCCGAATTCTAAACCAACATTCAATTATTTTCGTATCATTTGATAAAAAGCATTTATGGCAAATCAGGAAGATCAGTTTAAAAAACTAGTGTCACATTGTAAAGAGTACGGATTTATCTTTCAATCAAGCGAGATTTACGATGGCCTGAGTGCAGTCTATGACTACGGACCTTACGGAGTCCAATTGAAAAACAACATCAAGGAGTATTGGTGGAAATCACTGGTGCAAATGAATGACAACATCGTTGGTATTGATGCTGCCATTTTTATGCACCCAAAAACCTGGAAGGCGAGTGGCCATGTTGACGCATTTAACGATCCTCTTGTTGACAATAAAGATTCAAAAAAACGATACCGGGCTGATGTTCTAATTGAAAATTACCTTGATAAAATCGAGGCCAAAATTGATAAGGAAGTTCAAAAGGCAGCCGACAGATTTGGTGAATCATTCGATTCGGCAATGTTCAGATCAACCAACCCAAGGGTGCTCGAGAATCAACAAAAATATGATGCCATCGCTAAAAGACTTGCAACTGCAATGACCAACAGCAATATGGCTGAATTAAAATCACTCATTGAAGAACTCGAAATTGCCTGTGAAGTGAGTGGGTCAAAAAACTGGACTGATGTTCGACAATTTAATTTAATGTTTTCTACTCAACTCGGCAACATTGCAGGTGAAGAAGATAAGCTCTACCTCAGACCTGAAACAGCTCAGGGAATCTTTGTTAACTTTCTAAATGTTCAAAAAACTTCCCGTCAAAAAATACCTTTTGGTATTGCTCAAATAGGTAAAGCATTCCGAAATGAGATTGTAGCACGTCAGTTTATATTCAGAATGCGTGAATTTGAACAAATGGAAATGCAGTTTTTCGTGAGACCGGGTGAGGAGATGAAATGGTATGAACATTGGAAAGAAACCCGAATGAAATGGCATTTGGCAATAGGAACATCAAGTGAACATCTGAGATTTCATGATCATGATAATCTTGCTCATTATGCCAACGCAGCGGCAGATATTCAATTCGAGTTCCCGTTCGGATTCAAAGAACTTGAAGGTATTCACAGCAGAACCAACTTTGACCTTAACCAGCACATGGAACTTTCAGGTAAAAAATTACAATATTTTGATCCTGAAATGAATGAAAGCTACATACCCTATGTAGTCGAAACTTCCATTGGTTGTGACAGAATGTTTTTGGCGCTTATGAGCCTCGCCTTGGTAGACGAAACTGTACCGGATGCAGATGGTAAAGATAGCACACGAACTGTTTTAAGAATTCATCCTTCACTGGCTCCAGTCAAATGTGCTGTTTTGCCGTTGGTAAAAAACAACGAAGAGCTCATGCAGTTATCTCAAAACATTTATCACAAACTCAAGTCATCTTTCTTCTGTCAGTTTGATGAAAAAGATGCGATCGGAAGGAGATACAGAAGACAAGATGCCATCGGAACTCCGTTTTGTGTAACAGTTGATTTTGATAGCATGGAAGACGGATGTGTAACCATTAGAGACAGAGATACCCTAAAACAAGAGCGGGTACCTATCGAACAGGTGGCCGGTATCATAAGTTCAAAAGTAGATATGAAGAACTTGTTGAATTAAAACCAGAAGCAATTCTAAACCATTTTTAAACGCCGATATTTTAAAGAATATTGGCGTTTATTGTTTTACTATTTTTAAACTGAGGTCAAGGCTCTGAAAAGAATGTGTCAATGCACCTGAGCTAATATATTTCACACCGGTTTTTGCAATGTTTCTAACGTTGTTAATGGTAATGCCACCGGAAGCCTCGGTCTCAAAACGCTCATCAACAATGGCTACAGCCTCTTCGAGTAAAGGGATTTCAAAGTTGTCAAACATGATTCTCTTAAAACCTCCCACTTCCAATGCCTGATATAACTCAACCAGATTGCGGACTTCAACTGTTATATTGAGATCTAAATTGTTGTCTTTAAGGTATTTATGAACATTATTAATGGCATTTTGGATACCACCACTTGCTTCAACGTGATTGTCTTTTATCATAATCCAGTCGTATAAACCGAATCGATAATTTTCACAACCACCAAGTTTAACGGCCCATTTTTCTAA
Organism: Saprospiraceae bacterium; assembly: GCA_016787375.1. GTDB lineage: Bacteria > Bacteroidota > Bacteroidia > Chitinophagales > Saprospiraceae > JAEUUM01. The sequence continues at coordinate 4,644 of JAEUUM010000347.1, read as the reverse complement.
AAATCTCAGTAATGGTGTTGTTTTGCGTGTATCCAAAATGGTCACAGGCAAATCTTCAACTTCGAATGCAAATCTGTTGCTCATAGTAGCTATACCACTCATTCGCTGCATGATATTCAGAATCACTCTTTCTGCTTTTAACAAGGCATGTGTATTGGCAGTTACCTCAAAAGCAATCTCACCAAAACTCACGTTGTCTCCATCGTTTTTATGTTGAACAAAAACATGATTCTTGTCAACAGCATTCAAAACAGATTTAGCAAGTTCTACTCCGGCGATTATACCTTCATCCTTGATTTTTAGCACCGCATGACTGTTTTGAGTTGCAGGAATACAAGCAAGTGATGTATGATCACCAGAGCCAACATCTTCAAGCAACGACTGTTCGATTAACCAATTTATTCTTTCAGTGGTTACATAACTTGGGTACATAAAATTGATGTTTTTAGCACATTCCGGTTTGGAGTTACTGCTGTTTGATTACAGAAAAATATTAGTCTGGTTAGATTTAAAACAAGATACCTACCCTAAAGACAAGTCTATGGTTTACTGCTTTACTTTTATCAGCACCATCATCGGTAGTTACATCAGTAAATCCTGCTTGGTAGTATAATCCACCAACAATGGAAGTGCTGCTATTCAGTGAATATTCGATTCCACCGCCAAGTCCCCAGTTTAGACTGAGCAAAGCGATGTCCTTTTTAATATTTTCATCCTGAAATGTGCCAATATCTGCTTTTGCACCAGTTTTAACACCAATGGCAAAAGCAGGTACTTCAGCGAAATACTTGATATTTCCGTATTCAGGAGTTTTCATTTTCAATGCAAAGGGAATTTCTAAATAGCTCATTCGATATTTAACAACCGTTCCGAAAGCAATTGTATTAAGTTGTGGGTCAGACAGATCAGAATTCGGAAATAATTTATCAGAACCATTTATTTCATTGTGTTTTAAAGCACCGCCTTGATTAAACGAAAGTCCAAGACCCAATCTTATAGCATAACGGTCAGAAAACGCATATTCGCCATTGGCTGCTAAGTTAAAGCCAAATCTACTGCCTTCAGCTGGGGTCTTTTTGTTATCCGTTCTCATCCAGGATATGAAAGGACTTGTCTCAAAACCAAACCTTAATTTATCTTGACCATAAGATGCTGGCAATAAAAAAGCGAATAAAATGAATCCAAGAAAAATACGTTTCATAATAAAAATATTTAAAAGATTAATTCAACCTTTGTGTGATTTTTTTAGTCAAAAGGCCGAAGGATTTCAATAACTTTTAAGTTAGACTCAAATGGAGCACAAAAATAACGTTTTTTTTCTTACAATTGTGTTGTTCTTATCAATTTTGCTTGTTTCATGCAGCTCAGAAGTCAAAGAACCTGTACCTGATGTAAGCAACATTAAAGTCAGTGTTGACTTGAAAAGATTTGAAAAAGATTTGTTTTCAATTGACACCAACCGGTTTGCTCCAGGGTTTCTGAAACTTCAAAATGACTATCCGGTTTTTTCAGACATTATTTTTAAAAATGTTTTGGGTGCTTATGACCCAAGAATCGCACCGGAAGGTCCGGAGAATTACATGAGAGGGTTCATAGCTGCTCCTGTTGTGAGAAAATTATATGATACCTGCCAAATTGTTTTCAAAGATTTTTCACCAATAGAAAAGCAATTTTCAGGCGCATTTAAATTTATCAAATATTATTTTCCTCAACGCAGGTTGCCAACTATTACAACATTTATCTCAGAGTATAGCCTTGCTGTGTTCATTTACGGTAAGGGCGATTTGGGCGTAGGTTTAGACTTTTTCCTTGGCTCAAAGTACCCTTATGCGAGTATTAACTATGAAAATCCAAATTTTTCTAACTATTTAACCCGAACTTACAATAAGGACCACCTGGTATCCAAAACATTGATGGCACTTGTTGATGACTGGGTTGGTGAAGTTCCGCCACGTGAAAGATTGCTCGACCACATGATTCAGAATGGTAAAAAATTGTACGTTTTAAGGAAATTATTGCCCGAAACACCTGATTCGGTTATTTATGAATACAGCAAAGAACAAATGGCATGGTTAAAAAAGAATGAATCTAATGTCTGGTCGTTTTTTACCAGTGAAAATCTGCTGTACAATGAAGATTATCAAAAAATCCGGAAATATGTTGAATATAGCCCCAATGCCCCGGGCATGCCAAAAGAAGCACCCGGCAAAACAGCCAATTGGATTGGTGAACGCATAATATCAGCGTACATGAAAAAGAACCCAAACATGAATTTTGAGACATTGTTAAAACAAAATGACGCTCAAAAAATTCTTGAAATTTCAAAATACAGACCGAAAAGAAATTAGAATTATTTGTTAAAAAAATCGTTTGAATTTTAAATTCATATTTTATCGTAACTTTGCAGTTCAATAATTTCAACATGGCAAATCGAGCAATACCATTGGTTGATCTGGCGCTGTACACGAGTGGAGATGCTGATCAAAAGAAAGAATTTGCGCAACAGTTGGGCAATGCTTTCACTGAAATAGGATTTGTGGGTGTCATAAATCATGGCATATCGAAATCCCTAATTGATAAGTTTTATACTGAATCAAAAGCATTTTTTGCTTTGCCTGAAGCCATAAAAAGAAAATACGAGATTCCGGGTTTAGCCGGCCAAAGAGGTTATACTTCTTTTGGGAAGGAGCACGCTAAACAATCACAACATGCTGATTTGAAAGAATTTTTTCAGATTGGACAAGAACCGGAAGGTCAGGTAGACGATGTTTATCCTGAAAATGTATTTATCACTGAACAGCCAGATTTTACAACCACCGGTGTTCAATTATATAAATCTTTTGAACACACCGGCGGATTTTTATTAAGGGCAATTGCTGATTTTTTAGGATTGGATAATCATTATTTTGATAATCAAATCAAGAATGGAAATTCGATATTAAGGGCCATCCACTATCCTCCGATTACACAAGAACCTGCCTCAGCAATAAGAGCAGAGCAACACGAAGACATCAACCTGATAACCTTACTAGTAGGCGCATCAGCTGGTGGTCTGCAGGTATTGGATATGAATAATGATTGGGTTTCTGTAAAACCCGGGCATGATGAGATAGTAGTAAATGTGGGTGATATGCTCCAAAGATTGACAAATAACAAACTTAAATCTACTACCCACCGTGTGGTTAATCCTCCTAAAGAGGAGTGGCATTTACCAAGGCTATCGATTCCGTTTTTTCTGCACCCGGTAAGTAAAATGGAACTTAATTGTCTTGAAAATTGTATCTCTGACGAGAATCCGCTGCATTACGAACCTATTACGGCTGGGGAGTATCTCGATGAAAGGCTTCGCGAAATTGGATTAAAAAAATAAAACATTTATAAATATGACAACATTTCCATTAATATTCAACCTAGGCTCATGGGAAGTAGTAGTAATACTTTTTGTGATTCTGTTATTGTTTGGCGGTAAAAAAATTCCTGAATTGGCAAGGGGACTTGGCAAAGGTATCAGAGAGTTTAATGATGCCAAGAGCAACATTGAAAATGAAATCAAGCAAGGAATGCGTGAGAGTGAGCGCCAAAAACTTGACGAAGACAAAAAATAATCATTCATTTTAGAACTACAATGAGAATATTAAATTTAACGATTTTACTTTTATCGCTTTGCAGTTCCTCAGCGATTCAAGCACAGGAAGCAAAATTTGGTCACCTTAATTCAGGTAACTTATTAGCCATGATGCCGGATGCAAAAGCTGCTGATGCCCAATTAGACCTTTTGCAGAAAAAACTACTGGCTAAAGGAGATACACTTGTAGCAGAATTTAGAAATGATTACGACAAGTACATGAAAGAATCAGCAGATGGCTTGTTGACAAAAATACAAATGAAGCAAAGAGAATCAGAGCTTCAGCAGAAGCAGGAAACTTTGCAAAATTATGAGCAAAGCATAAAATTAGAGGTTGTAAAAAAACGAGAAGAGCTACTTAAACCTTTGCTTAAAAAGGTTGATGAGGCAATACAAGCAGTAGGTAAAGAAGGCAATTATTTGATGATATTTGACGAATCTACCGGTGCGATGTTATTTTCATTACCGTCACAAGATGTTAGCGATTTAGTAAAGAAGAAACTGGGGATTTAATTTATTGGATCCCTTTTAGTTTTTTTTCGATATCAATTCGGTGTACTACCCCAATGACTCTGTTGTCTTCAATAACCGGATAAACCTGGTCAGAAGACCTGCTGGTTTTTTGAGCCATTACTTTTAATGTGTCGTCGGATCTCAGAGTAATTTCCAGTGGCGAATAGTAAGAGTACACACTTCCTGTTAAATGGCGACTTAAAAGAAAGTGGATAATTTCATTTTTTAAGGTACCTATGCAATTGTCTGATTGATCAAAGACGAGGAAGTCTCTTTCAATTCCGGCAGTATAGCGGTTTATTGCGTATTCGATTTGATCCGTATCATATAAGTGTGTGAACTGTTTCACCATAATGTCAATGGCTTTGGTACCTTGAAGGATATCTTCAGCAATAACGTTATTTAGTTCTGCTCTTGCCATTGAAAAAACAAACAGACCAATAATAGACAAAGTAAATTGCTCGACTGACGAAACCGGTCGACCAAAAATAGGATATTTCATGATT
>JAEUUM010000337.1 GCA_016787375.1 Saprospiraceae bacterium | reverse complement strand
ATCTTTAAGGCAATTGATCGTCGTTGATTTCTTCGTAGCTCGTGTAGCCATCCTCATCGTTGTCGTTGCGGTTGTTACGCGGTTTTCCTGCAATTCGCTCCATCACCCAGGTAATGGCAGAGGCCGTAACATAAACACTTTTGATCAGATTGATCAGCAAAAAGAAAAAGCCCAGGAACATAAAAATCCATCCGATAATGGGCGTTTCGTAAATGGCCATTACGGCATCGTAAAACCATTTGTTGGCGCTATTGTTGAGGATTTGCGGCTGATTGATGGCGTAGGAATAATAAACCAGAGAGGCCAAAATAAGCAGGGATTCCCACGACATGTTGACGCGTTCGGTGTTGACGCGCATGTTGTTCATTTGGATGACAAACCGATTGCGTTCCAGTCGGCCGGCCATGTAGGAATACAAAACCGCAATGGCCAAGATGATCATTAGGGTTGCTGGATTTTCAGGTTTCAGGGTGTATTGCAGCGTTTGAATGGCACTCAGTGAAATCAGAAAATAGTTATTGAGGATTTTGAAGGCAAAGGTTTCGTAAACCGGACGCTCGCTCAATCCTGTTAACAATCGGTAAATCAGCATGAAGAATCCCCAGATCATTTGAAAGACCATGAAAATAATTCCCAGCTGAAAAATGAATTTTAGTATTTCCATACGCGAATTTAGGCATTATTAGGGAAGTATTCTGTTGAGTTGGGAAGTTGGAAGATTTCAGTTGGAAGTTTAAAGTTTGAAGTTTAAAGTTTGAAGTTTGAAGTTGGAAGTTGGAAGTTGTAGGATGTCGATGCCTGAATAGGGTTGACAAGGATTTAGGATTCAGTTTCTGGTTTGGGGATTAGGAGATATTGCATTCACCACTAAGGCACCGTGGACACATAGGTGCACTAAGAAAAATAAGTAGCAAGACCAGGATCAATCTTAGCACACGGAATTTCCATCTCATGAATCGATGACCATATCGGGTAAAAAGGAGAGCTAAAGCGTCCTTTCGGAGGGAGGGAATTTTGGGGAATGGGAATTTAGGAGTTGTGGTAATTGGGAATTAGGACAGGAGCTCGATTTTGATAAAAAATCTCTTATCACAAAATCCTAAATGCAACCGATTTGGTGGGGTAAATGCAGGTCATGTGGAATAGGTTAGAAGAAGAAATATACCAACCTCACGAGTAATACTTAGAAGTAAAAATGGCTGATATCTTGCATCCCTCACTCTCAAGCTTCTCTATCCGCTTCCACTGTATTGGGCGGGGCGAATTAGGGTACGCTTGTAGTCGCGAAATCACAAAAAGCTTGTTCTGGGCCATAATTATTTCGTTATCGAATTTTCGATCTTCAATAATTTTTGTTGAATTGTTAGGGTTTTGAGATTATTTGGCCAAATTTAACGGACAATATTCTGCCTTTTTAGTGCTATAAAATGCTGATGATTTTGCATTGATGAAAAAGAAATTTACCATTCTGATCAACCGGGAATTTCCTGATTTTGATTCCGCTTTTATTTATGTGATAGAACTTTTAAACGGTAGTAAAACCAAGGAGTTTAAAGTTAAGGTCATAAGTAAAACAGCGCATGCCGGAAAATTTAAAATTGAATTTGATTCTTATCTGAAGCGCCAATCATTGGTATGCACACTCACCTCCAATGCCAATGTATTTACCCTGGTTTTTGAACCTGGTCCGATTTTCAAATTTCTGTATATAGCAGCAAATGTGATTTATCTATCCATTCTTGGAGCCCATTTTCTTAGAATCTTTGAAATTACAAATGTTTTTTTGCTAGTTGTCCCTTTGATTCTTTTGAACCCTGTCTTATATCTGCATTTACGATTTATATCTGCAGAAGTTGTGGATGTTATCCATAGACAAAATCAAATGGCGAAGGAATAATATTGTCGGAATGGATTGCTAAGTGATTTTCAGACCGAGGATGTTCAGTTGATCAAATGCCTTTCAAACCTGAAGGTTCATGCAGTTTCTCTAAATTTCTTTCGTGAAAATTCTTATTGGAAGTTGGAAGTTTTAAGTTGAAAGTTGAAAGTTGCAAGTTGAAAGTTGCAAGAAGTTGTCGTCTCTTAGTCTTACGTCTCCGAGTCTTTCAGTCATCCAGTTTTCGCCCTATAGCATATAACATATATCGATATTGCATATCAATGCGGTTGTAAGTTTTAAGTTGAAAGTTGCAAGAGGTTGTCCGGAATTTGGTCTATTGGTCTCAAGTTTGTGGTCCCTTCACCCTAAAGGATATATCGTATGTGTGCGTTCGGCTTTCTTTTCTGTTAAGCGAGTTTTACAAAGTTATCTTCTATTTTTACGTTAAAGTTGATTTCTGCTTTCAATGCTCTGAACACCCTGATAATCGTGTCAATTGTCGCACTGTTAGCACTGCTTTCAAGTTTAGAGATTTGAGCTTTCTGAACCCCAACAAGTCGTCCAAGTTCTTCTTGTGTCAAGTTTCTTTCTTGCCTTGCAGCTTTAATCATCTTTCCTAAAACGTCCATACGAAGTTCATATTCGAATTCGTCTCGTTCAGTCGTTCCAACTTTGCCGATATACTTGTCTTTCATCTCGGCAAGTGAGTATGTCTTTAATTCTTTAGTTGCCATATGATTACTTTTTTTGTTTGTTGTTAAAATATTTGTCTCTCAATCTTACTGCCCGATCAATTTCGTTTGACGGAACTTTGTCAACTTT
>JAEUUM010000272.1 GCA_016787375.1 Saprospiraceae bacterium | reverse complement strand
TGGAATGGATCTTTATAAGAGTGTAAAAGAAAATGGAAGATGGTCTCCTCCAGTTAATCTGGGAAGTGAAATAAATACTGAAGGCAATGAGTTATTCCCGGTTTGGCACATTAGCAACAAATTATATTTTTCCTCTGACGGTCATTCCGGTCTTGGTGGATTAGATATTTATTCTGTTTCTGCTCAACCTGATGGTTCATTAGGTTTATTAGAGAATGTTGGTTTTCCGCTCAATACATCTTCTGACGATTTTGGAATGATTATATCTGAAGATGGTCTTTGTGGATATTTATCTTCAGACCGTGAGGGTGGTTTGGGAAGAGATGATATTTATTATTTTAAGAAAACCGCTTCACCACTTGAAGTATTGGTTTACGATGAGGTTACAGGTTTGCCTATTGAAGGTGCAATTGTTAAAAGTTCTTGCAGAAACATTGCTAGAACTACCAACAAAGAAGGTTTGGCATATTTTGATATTAAAATTGCTGAATGTTGTGATTTAACAGTTGACAAAGACTTGTATACACAAAAAATTGTAAAAGCTTGTTCCAAGGATGCCATCCTTGGCGATAAAGTTCTCAGCAAAATTCCTTTAAAAAAGAAAAAGCAATACAATCTTGAAGGTGTAGTATTCGATCAAAGTACTGGTCTTCCAATGCAAGGAGCAAGTGTTTATCTTACAAATTACTGTAATTCAACGTTAAATACCAACACCTTATCAGACGCGGAAGGTCGATTCTCATTCAATGTTGATGAAAATTGTTGTTACAAGGTAAAGGGTGAAAAATTAGATTACTTGTCAGATTCCAATGACAGCCTTTGTGCAGTTAATTTACCTGATGATGCAAAACTGATTGGCAACCTTTATTTGCAACCGACTGTTGGTAATGCAATCACTTCAAATCCTCAAAAAGTTGTGAAAGATCCTGCAACAGGTAAATATATTAATCCTGATACAGGCAAACCTTTTACTGGTGTTGTAAATGGTATTGCTTATAAAGATGGTAAAATCACAGGTAAATCAACCATGTTTGAGCCAAGCAAATACACCAATGCAGATGGTCAACCTGTAGCATATATCCTCGATATTTACTATGATTTTGATAAATATGATATCCGTGAGGAGGCAATACCTGAATTGGAAAAATTACTGAATATGCTAAATGAAAATAATAAGCTAATTATTGAGTTGTGTTCGTTTACTGATGCAAGGGGAAGTGTCAGATACAATAAAAAATTATCTCAAAACAGAGCTCAGGCTGTTGTAAACTGGTTGGTTGAGAAAGGTATTTCAAAAGATCGCCTTATACCTAAAGGCTTTGGTGAAACAAGAACAACAAATGGTTGTGTAGAGGCAGTGAAATGTGATGAACAACAGCATCAAATGAACAGAAGAACTGAATTTAAAATTGTGGGTTGCAAGGGTTGCAAAGATCCTAAAGAGAAAAAAATATCAAAACCTAATGACAAAACCAAGGTTGATCCTTGTCCAAATTGCCCATTCTAACAATTAAATGCTAATCAACAAAAGGGGTTGCTCACGAATTGAGTAACCCCTTTTGTTTTGGATTTTGGCTAATATTAATTCCACTTCAACAATCTGCTTGACACCATTTTAACCTAGGTCGGGTTGTTATTGGTTTTCTAAACTTTATTCGGAATGCCCATATTTAATATTTTTATAATATCTTCGCATCAGAACCGTTAATTTTACTGAATAACAATAATCACAATGAGAGTCATTTTATTGCTAGTTTTTGGATTGTTTTTTCTGAAAGACAACTATGCTCAGACAAGTTTGAAAAAAGCTGATAAATTTTTTGAATTATTTCAGTATGAAAAAGCAATTGAAGCATACCAAAAAATTATAGACAAAAATCCAAACGAAACTAAAGCTTATTTGCAAATTGCAGAATGCTATTATTATACTAATCAGATTTCAAAAGCAATCGAATGGTATGAAAAAAAAATAAATGAATCGGATATTGATGCTGTTTATATAAATCATTATGCTCAAGCATTGAGAACTGGCGGAAGCCTTGATGAAGCGAAGATTTGGTTTAAAATACTTGTAACAAAAGACTCAACTTCAGGCACACATTATTATTCTGCTTGTGAAAGAATCCAGACCATCAGACTTCAGGCACCCACACATGAGGTGAAAAATGAGTTTATAAATTCTCCTTCAAAAGAATTTTCATCAACTTTTTATAAAAATTCATTGGTGTTTGGATCGGGAAGAACAGATTTAACATATCCGGGAAAGAAAATTAAAATTCCTGCTGAAGGGAAAGTATTGAATAGATTGTTAACCAGCTCACCGGATCAAAATGGGTATTTAAAACCACCGGCATTGTTTCATTCTGAGTTACAGGATCAATCAAATGACATGCCTCTGAGTTTTAGCTCTGACAATAAATGGGTTGTATTTACAAAGGGAAATTTTAATAATCTTGAAAGACCATTTTCCAGAAATGGCAAAGAACACAGCTTGTACATAGCAAAAGTGAATGAGCAAGGAAGCTGGATAGACATAAAAGCCTTACCATTCAATATTGCAGGTTATTCAGATACCTGGCCATTTTTAGCCGAAAACGGGCAAAAACTTTATTTCGCAAGTAATAGACCCGGAGGTAATGGTGGGTATGATATTTATGTTTCCCAGCGCTTTGGTGATAAATGGTCAGAACCTGCAAACATAGGCAATCAGGTCAATACACCTGGCGATGAGATTTCACCATTTGTATTGGGAGGCAAGTTGTATTTCTCTTCAGACTGGCATCCGGGAATGGGCGGATTCGATATTTGTGTTGCAATTAAAGACGATGGCAAATGGTCTGATCCTCAAGTATTGAATACCGGAATTAACTCTACCTATGACGACTATGCTTTCGTTTGGAACACTGAGAAAAACTCAGGATATTTTACGTCAAACAGGGAAGGTGGCAAAGGTTGTGATGACATATACAGGGTTCGTAATATAGGGGCACCTTATACTTTAGTGGTTGAATCTTCATCAGGTGGGCCAATTTCAATGGCCATAGTAGATGCTACTGATTGTGGCTTGGGAATGTTAAATACAAATGATGAAGGAAAGGCTTTTTTTAAAACTTTACCCAAGGAGAAGTGCAGTTGCACAGTATCTTTAGATGGTTATGAAACTCAAAGAATCAATGTTACAAGGGATGAAGTTTTGGGTTCTCAAACAAGAAAAGTAAGTCTGAAACCCAGAATAATTGAGTATACATTTAAACTGATTGCAAAAAGTGACGGGGAGCCGATTCCCGCAGTTCCGGTTGAAATTTCAACTCAAGCTGGTGAATCTGTTCAAAAGTTGATATCTGATGAGAATGGTGAAATTAAATTGAACTTGACAAAAGACAAAATGTATTTTTTTAAAACTACATCTCAAAATTATAAGCTTGAATCAAAATTAATAAATACTTCATCTAAGTCGGACGAAAAAATACAACTTTTAATAGCACTCGAACCCTCTGAAGCATATTTTTTACAACTTAAAAATGAGGCAAATAAAACTTATAGGGCTAAAGGACCTTTTGCTGTTCAAGTCGGGGTTGTAAAAAACGATGCAACAATTGACTTTGCGAAGTTCAATAAGATAGTGAAAGACGCCGTAGCTTATACAACTGATGACGATGGTAACACTTCAAAACTAAGAATCGGGAATTTTGCAACAAAAACTGAGGCACAAACAGCAATAAGGTTACTCAATCAAAATAATATTAAAAATTGTTTTGTTGTGGAAGATAAGGATTTCAAATCTGCTAAAGTTGTTGAGAAGCAAAATGTGGCAACAGTACCACAATCCTTGAACACAAAACCTGCAGAGTCAATTGCAAATAAAAAAGTTGAAAAAACAGAAGAGATAAAACAAGTGCCAGCAACACCGACAAA
>JAEUUM010000252.1 GCA_016787375.1 Saprospiraceae bacterium | reverse complement strand
CAATAACCAACTAGCCCGTCGCTTTGGAATTGCTCATAAATTGTTAGTGTTGGTATTAACATTAAATAGTTAATTTATGGCATTCTTACAAGAATTTTCTTGTTACAATATAAATATACTCTTTGGGAAAACAAATAATTCAAACACATGATATAAATTTGTAACAACTAACCTACTTATGGAAGAATTTGTTAATTGGAGAAGATATCCCTTTGTGAGATTGATATTTCCGTTTGCAATAGGAATATTAGCAGCCGACAAATCTTCAATTTTCCCAAATTACACCAGTGTAATTGTTATCATTACTGCCCTGGCCGTTGGATTCCTGTTAAATGCCTTCAGAAGCAACAGGAAATTGGTGATATTCAATGGATTTTATTTGTATTTACTGTTTTTTTGTCTGGGTTTGTTCGCCTTCCGAATGCATGAACCATCGTTATCAGAAACATATTATGCAAAATATCTAAATCGACAACCAACCACGATGATGGTTAGAGTTGACGATACAGAAATGACTGAAAATTGGTTCAAGTTATATGGTTCCGTTATAAAAACCCGTGATTCTTTAGATTTTTGGAAAAAAACCAATGGGAACATATTGCTTTATGCTGCCAAAGATTCCAGTCATCTAATGCCCGGCTCTGTATTGCTTATTCGGTCCAAAGTTTTACCTATTGCTGAATCCAAAAACCCCGGTTCCTTTGATTTCAAGGCTTTCCTGAAAAGAAAATACATTGATTATCAAGTTTTTGCACAAGAAGGAGAGTGGCTATTGACAGATTTGAAAATGAGTACAATTTCAATAGAAGCTGCCAAGATTAGACTGCATTTAATTGAGGTTTTAAAAAGCTATATACCCAGTGAAAGGGAATATTCGGTTGCAGCTGCTCTCATTTTAGGTTATAGAAATGACGTTTCGGATGAATTGTCTAATGCCTACATTAATACAGGTTCAATTCACATTTTAGCAGTATCAGGTTTGCATGTTGGCCTAGTTAGTGGTGTTATAATGCTACTCTTGTCGTTTATCTCAAAAAACAATCTAACTTTCAGGATAATTAAGCTCTGCATTATTCTTATTGCCATTTGGTTTTTTGTTCTTGTAACCGGTGCCGGTGCTTCAGTAATCAGGGCAGCAGTAATGTTTAGTTTAATTCATGTCGGACAAGTATTTTATCGACGTAAATATATTTACAACACCATAGCCGCTTCAGCATTTGTAATCTTCTTATGGAATCCACAACTTCTATTTGATGTTGGATTTCATTTGTCTATGGTAGCGGTTTTGGGAATCATAGCTTTACAACCTGTGCTTAATTCATTGTGGAATCCATCATCAAAAGTGGTAAGATTTTTTTGGGATTTGAGCACCGTAACGTTGGCTGCACAGATAGCCACCTTACCTTTAACATTGTTTTATTTTCACCAGACCAGTCTTTACTTTTTGTTGTCAGGAATTTTTGTAGTTCCTATTTCATCCATAGCTTTGTATGCAGGTATTGGTGTTTTTGCATTTAGCTTTATATTACCTGCTGCTGCAAAATTGGCTTCAATTATCATGTACGGTTCATTATTTGCCATGAACAGTGCTATATTTGGCATTTTGAAACTGCCGTATAATCTCATTACCAACATTCCTTTCAATGGCTGGGAGTTTTTTGTTTTATCAGTTTCAATGATTCTTGGAATTCTATTTTTAAACTTGCGAAGTAAAAGCTTACTGTACACTTCAGTGTTTTTGTTTTTCTTGTTCGCTATCATTCGAATTTACTTTGATTATTCACATCAAAGCCAGCGATTGCTCATTTTTTACAGCAGCAAAGAGCGTGTATTTATTGATTATTTTCATGGTAATAACTGCATAAGCCTCAGAGAATCGAATGATCCAATCCAGGAAAAATATGTGGCTTCAGGAGCAAGAATGCAACATCGAATATTGGAATCCAAAACCATCAATTTGATAACCAATTATCC
>JAEUUM010000219.1 GCA_016787375.1 Saprospiraceae bacterium | reverse complement strand
GTTCTTTTTGAGATTTTTCCAGTTCCTCAAGTGCCTCTCGAAGGATCATGGTTCTTTCATGCACTTTTGATTCCAATTCTGAAGTAAGTTTTGCCAGTTCTTCAGTCATTTTTTCAAGTGATGAATTTTTTTCAATCAACTGTATATCAATTGCTTTTCGTTCGGTAATATCTACGACGAATGCAAATACAAAAGAACTCCCATCATGGTGAAAATAACTCAGACTGATTTCCAGAGGGAACTCTTCGCCTGATCTTCTGAGGCCATATAAACTTTTTCCAATTCCCATTTTACGGTTGGCAGGCTTTTCAAAATATTTTTCAACATGTTGGTCATGATTGTGTCGGAACCTCTGGGGAATTAAAATAAAAAGATCCTTTCCTATTAAAAAATCTGATTCATACCCAAACAGCTCTTCCGCAGACTTGTTGGCATATTGTATTTTATTGTCATCAGAACAAACTAATATTCCTTCAGTAACATTGTCAATAAGAGAACCAAGTAATTCAACACTATATGATTTCATGCTTTTAGATTCTGAATCTTTAATTGTTTTGTTTTACCGTTCTCTTGGGCGCTCATTTAATCTTCAAATAATTTGCCTTGCCCCTTTTGATTTATTTCAAAGTCAACGTGATCGCCCGGATGAAGTTTTTCAGGTATTGGTAGATGTTCAATAACCTTCATTTCTGCTTCCAGCAGTGAGAAATCACACAATTTATTTCCCATTGACTTCCAGCCTTTTACCGATACAAAATCATCAAGTATCACTTCTTGTTCAACGGTTTTCTTTCCGGTGTCCCAAACGCAGTATACTTTTGTGTCAGGCATTAAGGTAGCGAAGTAAAGCTTTGAATTTTTGTGTTCAGATATGAATTTGAATTTTTGCCCTATTGATGAAGTTTCGATTTTAAAACGTTTCACCATCGTCCAACCCTTTTCGGCTTCATAATAAAGGGCATTTACGATTCGCTCAGGGTCAAATTTGTTGATGTCAAGTAGTTTTTCAACTTCATATCTGGTTGTTGTGTCAGGCTCGTTAATTTGATAATACCCGTCTTTGTATATACTAAGAATCAAGTCTCCAGTATCAAAAGCGCCAATTTTGCGACCCCTTTCTTCATTGTTCAGCTTTCCAGTTGTTTCATCAAACCAATAGCTTTTAGCACCGAGTGTAGACTTGCCAAGTTCCTTTTGCACGATTTTTCTTACAGGATATTTTGTAATGGTATTGCCTTGAGAGCTTCTGCCTTTTATTGCTAGCTCGCCAAAATCGAATTCAAATAACTTTACCCTGGCACTGCTATTTGGTGAAAGAGTAATTGCCACTGTTTCGGACTCTCCATTTGGATTTACTGAAAAATAAAGAACTTTTGAATTTGGAGCTCCCTGTGTTAAGTCATACTCTTTATCACGTGTAATACCAACAACATTAAAGCGCTTTGCAAAAGTTTTACCGGACTTTCCGTCTAAATAAATTAAATTGTAGGTGGTTCGCTCGTCATTCTTCTTCCAAACATTGGTGTAAATCAAGTCTTTTCCGACAAAAACCTTATCTGCAATTCTCACAACGTTAAACTTTCCGTCTTTCCTGAAAGAGATAATATCGTCAATATCTGAACAATCAGCGATAAACTCATCTTTTTTCAAACCGAAACCGATGAACCCTTCTTTAAGATTGGCGTAGAGTTTAGCATTATTCGCAACGACCTCTTGAGCTCTGATTGTATCAAAATTCTTTATTTCAGTTTTTCTCTCACGACCTTTACCATATTTTTCCCTCAAGCGTTGATAATAACTTATGGTAAAATCATTCAAATTGGCTATGTTAAACTTAACTTCCTGAAGTTCGGACTCGAGTTGCTTGATATACTCTTCAGCTTTAAAGGAATTAAACTTGGTGATTCGTTTTATTCTTATCTCGGTTAATTTTGTGTAATCTTCATTTGTAAGTTCACGCAAAATTTGTAATCTTTTGTCTGACTTTCCCTGATATTCTGAAGGTGTTGCAACATATTTTTTTATTCCTGCTTCAATGGTGGTCATTACAGCTTCCCAGGTTTCGCACTCCTCAATATCATGATAGATTCTGTTTTCAATGAATATCTTTTCGAGGCTTGCAAATAACCAACTTTCCTCGAGTTCGTTCTTTTTAATGTCTAACTCCCAACCCAGTAGTTTTTTGCTCAATTCTGTTGCATATATCAGCATATCACTGACCGTAACAAAATGAGGTTTGTCTTCTATAATTACACATGCATTAGGTGAAATGGAAACTTCACATGCGGTAAATGCAAACAAGGCATCCATTGTCACATCAGGCGACACACCCGGCATCAACTCAATAATGATTTCTACTTCGGCAGCGGTATTGTCGATTATTTTTTTAATCTTTATTTTACCTTTATCAGAGGCCTTTACAATACTGTCTATTAATGCGGTGGTTGTGACACCATAAGGAAGTTCGCGAATATAGAGATTTTTCTTGTCGCTTGAATCAATTTTTGCTCTAACCCTTATTTTACCGCCTCTTTGTCCATCATTATAATCGGTAACATCAATACTTCCACCCGTTAGAAAATCCGGATAAAGCTGAAAGCTGTCTCCTTTTAAATAAGCAACGCTGGCATCTATTAGTTCAATAAAATTGTGAGGCATGATTTTAGTTGACAAGCCGACAGCAATCCCTTCTACTCCCTGAGCGAGCAGTAATGGAAATTTCATAGGCAAATTAACCGGCTCGTTTTTTCTGCCATCATAACTTAACTGCCAAATAGTGGTCTGTTTATTAAAAGCCACTTCATGAGCAAATTTTGTTAATCGCGCCTCTATGTATCGTGGTGCTGCCGCACCATCACCTGTGCGAATATCGCCCCAGTTTCCCTGACAATCAATTAACAATTCTTTTTGCCCGAGGTTGATCATGGCGTCACCTATTGCTGCATCACCATGTGGATGGTATTGCATGGTTTGACCAATAATATTTGCAACTTTGTTGTACCTTCCATCATCCATTTCGCGTAAAGCATGCAAGATTCTGCGCTGAACCGGTTTAAGGCCATCTTCTAAAGCAGGTACTGCACGTTCCAAAATAACATAGGAGGCGTAGTCCAGGAAATAATCTTTGTACATCCCTTTTACCGAGATGATTCGTTCATTTTGGGACTCCTGGTCTTTGGCAGGATCAAAGTATTGACTCATTGAAAATTGTTGTTAACCCTGCAAAGGTAAAAAGAAAAATAAAGCTATCAGAAATTGTTGGTATTAATAACTTGGTGCTTCAACGTTTTAGCTCAGCAGTTTGTAAAACCCTTATTGCGTATGACTTTACGGGAGGAATATCTTCTTCTCCATTTTTAGTTCCGCCCGTGATGCTTACAGCCTGATTGCTTCCGGAAAACAACCTCCAGATCAAGGTTTCACCTCGTTTTTCAAGAATATCGTAGATAAAAGTTCCCTGAACTTCATATGCAGAAGTCAAATTATTGCCCAGTAGATGAGATTCGATTTTAATGGAATTTTGTTCGTCACAAACATACCAACCCTTATTTTTATCAATACTTTTGAGAAGGTACGGTCTGTCACCTGCTATCGTGTCTATCCCATAAATGATTCGGTATGTAAAAATGTTTGCTGAATCAGTAGGTAAAATATGCAATTGCATAGGCAACTTCTGTTGCAAGACACCTGAAGAAAATATATGCATCTCACCTTTCCATTTTCCTTGCCACGACTGTGGGAAATCCTCAACTGATTGACAGAGAACTGGGGTAGGTTGGCAATAAATTAGGAATAAAGTAATTAAGATGTAAAAAAAGGCTTTCATCAAATATTTTTAAATTCTTTATTTTACGGAGAATCCGTTGTGTGCAAAAATAAGTTAAATTGGAATATCTACTTGTCTATGAATACAGATAATTAAATTCTAATCAATTCGCTTAATTAAATTACAAATCTTTTAAGTTTATCTTTTGATGTTAATTCCTCTACCTTTAACAGTTGAAGTTTTTAAAGATTATGATGAATTTTTTGATCAAGGTGACAAACAACCTGCTTTTCAGGATTTTGCAGGGTTTTTCATTGCTTCCTATGCCTATGCTATATGGTATTTCGAAAGTATTATTTATTGTTCTCTATTTTATATTGAGATACCGCAGAAAAATTGTTCAGGCAAATTTAAAAAGCAGTCTCCCCCCCTCATTTGATATCAATTTAGTCGAAAAAGAATTTTACTGGTATTTATCTGAAATGTTTGTTGAGACCATCAAGTGTCTGACCATCACTAAAAAAAGTTTATTGTCAAAGATTTATTGTGATAATTCGGAAATTCTTGAACCATTCGTCAAAGAAAACAAAAGTGTAATTATAATGTCGGCACATTATTGCAACTGGGAGTGGCTAATTTACAGTATGAACTTACTATTTGACCACCAGGCAGTTGGCGTTGGCAAAAAGCTTACGAATCAGGAATTGAATCGATTGACAAATGAAAAACGCAGTAAGTTTGGCCTGGAAATCATTCATGCTCAAAATATTAAAACAGAATTTCTGAATTTCAAAAATAAGTTAACCGCAACTTTATTTTTATCCGATCAATATCCCGGAGGGGTAGACAAAGGATATCCGTCGGTTTTTTTAAATAAACCAACTTCATTTTTGTACGGTGCCGAAAAATATGCAAAAACCTATGATTATCCTGTTCTTTATGCTGATTTGGAACGTATAAGTCAAGGCAAATACAAGGTGCATCTCATAAAGATAACGGACCACCCACAAGTTGAAGAATATGGTTTTATAATGTCAAAATACATTAACTATCTTGAAGAAACCATTTTGCGCGCTCCACAATATTGGTTGTGGTCACATAAAAGATGGAAAAATATTGAAGGCTTTTATTAGTGCAGCAGAGTTAGAATAACATATTAACATTGTTATAATCAGTGTGTTTTTGGTATTAATACTCCCTAGAATAATTCTTTTTTATCAATTTTGCCTTTCAAAAATCAAAATATGAAGTTGAAGCTATTTTTATTCTTTATTTGTATTGCCTTTAACAAAATGGTTCTGGCCCAATCAGGTTACTTTCAACAGCAAGTTAATTATAAAATCGAAGTGACCTTAGATGATATTCACCACCTCCTGCAAGGTCAAATAGAGATGGAATACATCAATAATAGTTTCGATAATCTTGATAAAATATATATTCATTTGTGGGGAAATGCATATAAAAATGATAAAACAGCCTTTGCCAGGGAGCAAGTTTTAAGCAATTCGAGAGAATTTCATTTTTCACAAGCTTCGGAACGAGGATACTTTTCAGGGTTGAACTTTAGTGTTGATGGTTCGAGTGTTGCATTTCCAGATTTTGAGGGCAATGCTGATATAGTGGTGCTTACCTTGCCTAAGCCTTTGGGTAGGGGCCAGAAGGCCATCATTCGAACTCCTTTTACCCTAAAAATACCAAAAGTATTTTCAAGAATGGGCCACAAAGATCAAAATTATTACATGACTCAGTGGTTTCCTAAACCGGCTGTTTACGACTCAAAGGGATGGCACCCTATTTCTTACCTGAATCAAGGTGAATTTTATTCGGAGTTTGGCAATTTTGAAGTTAAAGTTACCCTCCCTTCAAATTACATTGTTGCAGCTACGGGACTCACAAAAAATGAAGACAATTTTATCGCTGAGAGAATCAAGCTCACAAAACAGTTATTGTCAAATCCTGAGGCAGCAAATAACTGGAAGAGTTTAGCTTCTTCCAATGATATGAAGACCGTTACATTTAATGCTGAACGGGTACATGATTTTGCATGGTTTGCGAGCAAAGATTTTATGATTACAACAGATACTGCCACGCTTCAAAATGGTAAAAAAGTCCCTACTTATGGTTATTTTATGCTAAAAAATAACAAAACATGGAGTAAATCTGCATTTTTCACTAAGCGAGCTATTGAATATTTGTCAGGCAAAGTTGGAGAATACCCATGGCCTCATGCCTCAGCTGTAGATGGCGAATTGATTGCCGGGGGAGGTATGGAGTACCCTATGATTACCATCATCAGTGGAGGCTCAGATTCTAAAAGCCTGGACAATGTGATTGAACACGAAGTTGGGCATAATTGGTTTTATGGCATTTTGGCTACAAACGAGCGTGATCATGCCTGGATGGATGAAGGTATTAATTCTTATTACGAAGAAGAATACATGAATCTTTATTATCCGAAAGCAGAAAATAATTTAAAACCCAAAAAAGGAATTGCAATTAACGACGATATTGAAGCCAAAGCTTTCAAAGTTTTGCAAAAACGTTGCCTTGATCAAGCACTCAGTCTCAGCTCATCTGATTTTGTAAACATCAATTATGGTCTTGATGTATATAAAAAGACCGCACGGTTTTTTAAGATTTTAGAATCTTACCTTGGAACGGAGGTATTTGATATTGCAATGAAAGACTATTACCATCAGTGGTCGTTTAAACATCCTTATCCTAAAGATTTGCAAACAGTACTTGAGAACTCTACAGGTAAAGACCTAAGTTGGCTATTTGAAAAGCTCATTGACAAAAATATGCCTATTGATTATGAGATATCAAGTGTTGCTAAAAACTCAATTGTAGTGGAGAATGAAAGGAAAAATGATGCTCCATTTAGCATAACCTTAGAAAAATCAAATGGTCAAAAAAACACAATATGGTATGAGGGTTTTACCGGTGAAAAAAACATTAATATCGATCTTTCAGATGCAAAATCAATTATGATAGATGCCAGCAATACAATAATGGATATCAATGAATCGAATAATTTTTACCAGACATCAGGCTTGTTTAAGAACGCAAGACCTCTTCAATTGAAACTGTTTGGTCTTGCTGAAAGCAAAAAAAATAACATCATCAACATCATGCCTTCAATTGGCTGGAACAATTGCGATAAAACTATGCTAGGAATACTTGTTTCAAATCCAATCCTTCCAGGAAGAAATTTTAGATATTATTTTGCTCCAATGATTGCTACGGCAGGCGGATCAATTGTTGGTCAGGGAAGGGTTGAACAAAATTTTTATTCTTACCAAAACCCGGAAAGGGTTGCCATCGGGATATTCGGAAAAACCTACACCAATGAGGTGGTAAATTCAAATAATTCATTTGGTGACTTTAATTACAGGGCAAGATATTCAAAAATTGCCCCGTATATGACAGCCGAATTTGGTAGATGGAAATCTTGGAGCCATAAATTAACCCTAACTTCAAATATTATTATCAAGGAGCGTGGCAATTTTAGTGACTTAGGTGAATACATCGGTAAGAAATCTGAAAATTCCTACATTCATACATTGGATTATGATCTGTCCAGTCATCATGCCCTTAGACCAACAAATGCCAGAATAAGGATTGAGCAACAGAGCTACAATGATAAAGAAAACTACATCAAACTTTCGCTCGACTACAGAACAAAATTATATTATAGCACGAAACGTTCCATTGATATCAGGGTTTTTGCAGGTGGATTTCTGGAAAATACAAAACGAAAATCCGGTGCTGTTAACAGTGACTTTTTTGCAAGAGGCTCCATGTCACTTGCATCGACAGGTTCCGATGATTACCTTTTTGAAGGACCATATTTAGGAAGAACAACAACTTCGGGTTTTTTTAGCAAGCAAGTAGACATAAGTGACGGTGGATTTAAGTTTCCGGTTGGATATAAATATGGTCAATTTGGCTATACAAATTCCTTTTTAACATCCATAAACCTAAAAGCAGGTTTGCCAGCTGATATGCCACTTAAGTTGCCTCTTAAACCATATTTTGATTTGGGATATTTTGATGACCAAAGGCCGATAAATAGTGATAAATCCTGGCAAGACAATGTTGTTTGGGCTGGTGGTTTTATGCTGGATTTTATGGATTTTGCCGGCATTTATTTTCCAATCATTCAATCAAAAGCACTAGATGAACAGTATAAACAATCGGTAGGAGCAAATTATTTAAGCCGGATTACATTTAGTGTACAAGTCCCTGTTTTGAGAATTTCTGAAATTATTAAATCGATTAAAATGTAATATGGTCAGATTCGATTACATGGATTCATATTTGGTAATTAGCTGTGATGTAAAAAGAATTTTTTAAGCATTACTATCTGACCCAGGTGGTAATATGCATGCTCAATCATGGCATCTATATTTCTTTGGTAGGTGCCATAGTTATCCTGTACAAAAACTTCTTCCAATTGTAAATCAGACAATCGCTCGACTAATGTTGAAAATTCTTCTGCATCATTCCAAAATTTTTCTAAAAAACATTCCCATTCTGATTGAGATTGAAAATCTGAAAAATCAAAACTGTATTTGTCCTTTATTTCAAGCTGACCACCTCTGAAGACATTATTTATTCCATTGATATAATAATGTATATGTTGAGCTAGCAAAGCAATTGTATTGAATGAATCGACCTTTTTGGTTGCCAGTTCCCAATTTATGTTTGATAATTCATTTTTAAAATTTGTATTGGCAATCCATGTGCCGCTGAAAATAACCTCTCTGAATCGATTTGCTAATTTAAGAGTCGTGTTCATTTTTCCTTAATTTTAGTCAATTGCCTTAATTTTATTGTTGTTTTGGTGAATATTATCTGTTAATAAGACACAAGTTCACCATTTTTTGAAGGGTAATATGAAAAAAATGCTTTGCAATATGCATTTTTGATTAATATATTGGTGTAACTTGTAGTTGAGGAACAAATTTTCAATTGACAATTTTATAGCTTGTTCTAAAAAATCAGCTCATGTTGAGTTTGAAAATCTTACTCATCTACTTTCAGATACTAATTTGAATTATGTGAATTTTCATTACGGGAACAACGATAGTATTTCATTTTGAAAAAATTATTTATCGGCTCTGCTATGCTGTAAAGAGAGTTCTTTTAATTAAGTTGCTTTCTGTAGCATCAATGTGAATGTACTGCCTGCCCCAAATTCACTTTCCACCATTATTTGACCACCCTGGGCCTCGATAAATTCCTTGCTGATGGCAAGACCTAGACCTGTTCCTTCCTTCTTTGTTCCGGGAACACGATAATAACGGTCAAAAATTTTATCTTTATGTTGGGGTGCTATTCCCTGTCCGGTATCCTTAACTGAGATATTTACAAAAGTGTCAGCCTCACTTATTTTAATGTTAATAGTGGCGTTATCATAAGAATATCTAATGCCGTTCGATAACAAATTGGTCAGTACCCAGGTTGTTTTTTCTTGGTCTGCTTGCACTTTGGATATGCTCTGCGGGCAATCTATTGAAAATTTTATATATTTCTGTTCTGCTTGTGTTTTGGTCGCCTTTAATGCAAAATCAAGAATGTCCCTTGAGTCCGTTGGTAGAATTGTAAGATGAATATTTCCACTTTCCACCTGGGTCATATCAAGCAATTCGCCGGTTATCTTTAGCAACCTTGTTACGTCATCATTTATGCTGTATAATAAATTCTTTTGTTCATCATTTAGTTTTCCAACTTTTTCATTTTCTAACAACTGCAGACTCATTTTTATTGATGAAATTGGCGTTTTAAATTCGTGTGAAACAGTTGCAATAAAATTGGTTTTTGCAAAATCTAATTCTTTGTATTCTGTAATGTTTCTTAAAATTATCACATGCCCGATCAACTTTTTAGTTTGCTCTCCCGTGGGAGTTATTGAAATATGAATGGTTTCTTTGTCAAAATATCCTTCTTTGTTGTCAGAATATATTTTTATTGGTTTTGTCTTGGTTCCAACCCCATTACCTGGCGACATCAAGTCCTGAATAAGCGTTCTAACAAGGTCATTTTTAACTGATAAATCTTGACTGTACCGCCCAACGATTTCAGCTTTAGGCACGCCTACAATCTTCATTGCTTCTTCATTGGCGAATATCACCTTTAGGTTTTCATCCAAACCGATGACAGGGTCATGCATATTATTGATGAGCGTTTCAATCCTCTTTTTCTCCATCATCAATTTAGCCAGGCTGCTATTATTGTATTCTTCCAGCTTTTCCGCCATTATATTAAACGATTTCGCTAATTGACCAAACTCACTATGGCTTTCAAAATGAACCCTTTCTGCATAATTCTCTGAAGCAATTTGTTCAATACTTTCTGTCAATTCTTGAATAGGGTTGGCAATGTTGGATGGTAGATTTACTAAAAGTGTAAATGCGATCAGAAAACAAAGTGTTCCGGTAATGGCAATCCACAATACCGCCTTGTCTGCAGTAGCTTTTGCAACCTCACTTTTGCGCTGAATTGCTTGCATATTCATGTTCATCAGTTGGAAAATCTGGGTTCGGATTGTAGTGAGAACATGATTCTCTGATTTCCCAATTTTATAATCATTAAATCGATTTCGCAATTCAGTTGTGACTTCTTTTTCCCCTATTTCTGTATTGTTTTTTTCTTGATTTTGAAGATTTATTTCAAATTTTTTGGCTGCATTTGCAGAGCTATCCTCTAACGCCAACAACATGTTTCTGCAGTATTCAAGCGTATTATAGTTGGCAACCAAAATGTTTTCAGTATCGTTTTTTAAAGCATTAATATACCTGGCACCAACCAAACTTAGAAGGATAATTAATATAAATAACAGACCTACACCTAAAGTGAGTTTTGTTTTAATTTTCATTTATGAAAGAATTACAAGGTCAATATTACTTGTGGATAAGTTTTTCAAAAGCTCATTGAATACATTTGTAGCCAGTATTATTTTTAGCAGATTCAAATGGGGTTTACCTACACAAATAGTTGTTATTTTTCTTTCTCCTGCTTGTTCAATTATAGCTTTTGAAACAGATGTACCTTCAATTTTTATTATTTCAGCACCTAACTCCATTGCTAATTTAAAATTGTTTATCAAATGACGTTGTTTATCTAAAGGTATCTTGTCTACACGTTCTTTTGGTGTTTGTACATACAAAACATACCATTTACTATGATAATAATTAGCCAAACGAGCTGTTTTGCGAATTACTGTTTTTGCTGTTTTGTCATTGGTGCTGATGCATGCTAAAAATTTTTCGTGCTTAATAATATTTGGTTTTGTTACCTCAGTCTCAACCTTTCTCTCAACTTGTGAGGCTACTTCTTTCAAAGCTAATTCTCGCAGTTGTAAGATATGGTGGCTTTGAAAAAAATTTTTAAGAGCGGTCTCAATTTTTTCTTCCTGATAAATTTTCCCTTCTTTTAATCTGGAAATCAACTCATCAGCAGTTAAGTCAATATTTACCACTTCATCTGCTTGAGCCAAAACACTGTCTGGAACCCGCTCTTTCACTTCAACCCCTGTAATCTGCTTTACTTCTTCATTCAGGCTTTCAATGTGCTGAATATTTACGGCAGAAATAACGTTTATACCCGCTTCTAAAATTTCTATTACATCTTGCCAACGCTTTTCATTTTTACTACCTTCAATGTTTGTATGAGCCAATTCATCGACAATTACAACTTCTGGGCGCAAATTAATTACAGCTTGTACGTCCATTTCTTCCAACTCCTTGCCTTTATAAAAAAGTTTCCTTCTTGGTATTACAGGCAAACCATCCAATAGCTCATGGGTTTCCTTTCTGTTGTGCGTTTCGATAAAACCTATTTTTACATCAATGCCGTTCCGAAGCAAGGTTTTTGCTTCCTGCAACATACGATAAGTTTTGCCCACACCGGCACTCATACCAATGTAAATTTTGAACTTACCTCGTCTTGATTTTTTGATTAAATCAAGAAAGTGCTGAACGGTTTTGTCTTTATCACTCATTTGTTTTAACCACTAAGAATCTAAAGGTCATTACACATTTTTCAATGCTTTACAGGTTAGAATTGAATCGCTAATGAGGTAGTTACAAAATAGTTTTGGGTACTTGCCCTATTATTCAAAGTAAATATTCTATCCTTGCTTGTAAAGCCACGGCCTTCAATTCTCCAAACGGTATTATTCATAATTTGATAATCAAGGTTTAATGAATAACCATAGGTTTGAAAACCGTTGATAGTGCCTGTATTGATAATTACACCATTAGCATCAGAATAATATTCACCCCTTCCAGCAATGGTAATTTTTTCGGTTGGTGCATACTTCAAAATGAAAACAGGGGAATACCATGTATGGTAATCGCTGTTGTTTTTTGTTTTTTGCTGTGCTCCAATGTCAAAACCTAAGATCACACCGAATTTTTCAGTTAATTGTAATTGTCCGTAAAAGTTATGAAAATAACGCATTTGCCTCGTGCTGTCAGGCGTGTCGCTTCCAATAAACGAACTGCTGTTTAGTGTTATTTTAGAATTTGGTTTGTATGTAAGTTGATGCCCAAAAGCAGGTGTATTGTTCCCATTTACACGCTGTATACGTTGCCATCCATTTAAAATTAAGCCGCTTACAAACCATTTTTCATCATCACTTGTGTAAGAGACTTTCACTCCATTTTCGTAATAAGGCGAATTATCCGCCAGAATACTTCTTGTTAAATTCCAGCAGTCCTTTCCAATGGCACTTTCAAATCCAATGTGCGAAGCAAAAATACCTGCATCCACCCAAAGGTTTTTTGTCTTCGAAATCTTAACCCCGGCGTTCGCTTCAAAGATGTTTTTTAATACACCGGGTTCAGATGAAAGGTTGGTATTGGAGTACGTTCCGGTCATCAACGCTAAATTTGCTCTTATTGTGTTGGTTTGATACGCTGCTTTTACAAAACCTAAATTCAAATTTACTTCATTACTTCGATTGTGTGAGTATACAAACCCGGGCCGATTATGATCATCTGGGTTACTGAAATCATAAGCGAAATAAGTTTCTATGTAGCCACCTATTGATAGTGGATTTTTTGTGCTGTCAATTTGTGCAAAAATGTTCAAACTGACAATTGATAGTACTCCTAGTAATGTCTTTTTCATTTTAAATTTGTGATATTATCTATAGATTGGTTTAAATTCAACACATTTATTTTTTCAGGGCCCAATAGGCCTAACAATGGTTTCTCGGTATTTTGTTCGATGATTTGAAAAATAATGGCTTCGTTGATGTTGCGTGTTTTAGCAATTCGTTTCACTTGCACTTTTGCAGCTTGAACTGAAATATTTGGGTCAATGCCGCTCCCACTTGCGGTTACTAAATCAGACGGAATATCTTCTTTTTTAACTTCAGGATTGCGTTTAAGAAAAGTATCAATTCTTGCCTGGACCTCAGCCAAATACTCTGGATTAGATGGACCTTTATTGCTGCCACCTGAACCTGCAGCATTGTATACAACAGCTGACGGTCTGGACCAAAAGTATTTGTCGCTGGTAAAATGTTGACCAACATTTTCATAGAAGCCCTTTTCATTTTTGGCAAACGAACATTTCTTAGGGACAAGATTTGAGATACCAAAAACGATAAGTGAATATACTCCGCAGAAAAACACCAAGCAAACAAGTGTTAACCGGATAGATGGTAAAATTTTATTTTTCATTGTTTTCAATTTGTAAGTTAATGGCTATTTGTGAAATATTTGATGTTAAAGTACTTTAGTCTTTTTAGATATTTCAGTTTACAATTCTTTAAATAAAAAATTTTACACAAAAATTGAAACCAAAAGGTCAATGATTTTGATGCCAATAAACGGAATAATGACCCCACCAAAGCCATAAATAAGAAGATTTCTGCGCAACAATGCACTTGCTCCTATAGGCTTGTAAGCAACTCCCCTAAGTGCCAGTGGAATAAGCATCGGAATGACAATTGCGTTGAAAATCACAGCCGATAAAATCGCACTTTCAGGGCTGTGTAAGTTCATAATGTTCAAGCCTTGCAAAGCCGGAATTGCAACAATAAAGAGGGCTGGAATTATAGCAAAGTATTTTGCAACATCATTAGCAATGCTAAAAGTTGTGAGTGTTCCTCTAGTCATCAATAATTGTTTCCCTATTTCAACGATTTCGATAAGTTTAGTAGGATCATTGTCTAAATCAACCATATTGCCTGCCTCCTTCGCTGCCTGAGTTCCACTATTCATAGCCACTCCTACATCTGCCTGTGCGAGTGCCGGAGCATCATTGGTTCCGTCACCCATCATAGCAACCAGCCGTCCTTCTGACTGTTCTTTTTTAATATAGTTCATTTTGTCTTCGGGCTTGGCTTCGGCGATGAAATCATCCACACCGGCCTTCTCGGCAATAAATTTTGCAGTTAAAGGGTTATCTCCTGTAACCATTACAGTTTTAATCCCCATTTTTCGCAAACGTTCAAATCGCTCTTGAATGCCAGGTTTGATGATGTCTTGAAGTTCAATTACACCAATCACTTTTTCATTTTCAGAAACAACCAATGGTGTACCGCCATTGCTTGAAATCATTTTCACTTTTTCAGCTGTTTGGGATGGAAACCCATTTCCCTCCTTTTCGCACAAGTTTTTAATGGCATCAGACGCCCCTTTTCTGATCCTTATATTCTCAAAATCTACACCTGAACTTCTCGTTTCGGCAGTGAATTTTATAAAGTGTGGAATTTGGGAGGCTATTTGTGATATGTTATTTTTAATTTCATTAATTGCATCAAACTTTTCGCTCAATTCGATAATTGACTTTCCTTCAGGTGTTTCATCACTCATTGAACTTAACATGACACATCTGATAAAGTGCTTTTCTTCTATTCCCATCTCGGGATAAAAGTGGGTTGCTTTCCTGTTTCCGATGGTAATTGTTCCTGTTTTATCTAATAACAAAACATCAATATCTCCAGCTGTTTCAACTGCTTTACCGCTTTTGGTTATTACATTGGCTCGCAAGGCTCTATCCATTCCTGCAATTCCGATAGCCGATAGTAAACCGCCAATAGTTGTAGGAATTAAACAAACAAATAAAGAAATGAATGCAGCAATCGTTATGGGTGTATTGGCATAATCTGCAAAGGGTTTTAATGTTATGGTTACAATAATAAAAACCAAGGTAAAACCTGCTAATAGGATGGTTAGAGCAATCTCATTGGGGGTTTTTTGTCTTGATGCGCCTTCAACCAAGGCAATCATTTTGTCCAGAAAACTTTCACCTTGTTCGGTGTTTACTTTAACGGTAATTCTATCAGACAATACTTTGGTACCACCTGTTACTGAACTTTTATCGCCACCTGCTTCACGTATTACAGGTGCACTTTCACCAGTAATGGCACTTTCATCAATGGTTGCCAATCCTTCCACAATCTCGCCATCCATTGGAATAATGTCGCCTGCTTCGCAGAAAAATAAGTCGCCTTTTTTAAGTTGTGAAGATGTGAGATGTAAAAAGTGAGATGAATCAAGGGACGATAAACCTTTCACATTTAACAGTTCACTTTTCACAACTTTAGCAGGTGTTTCTTCCCTTGTTTTGCGCAAACTATCTGCCTGTGCTTTCCCTCTCGCTTCGGCAATGGCTTCGGCAAAGTTTGCAAATAGCAGCGTGAGCAAGAGAACTAAGAACACAATAAAATTATATGCAAAACTACCTTGTGATTGTTCACCTGTCGCAATCCACAAGCAAACAAAAAACATGACGACTGTTCCAATTTCAACTGTAAACATTACAGGATTACGGAACATTATTTTCGGATTTAATTTCACAAAGGACTGCTTCAACGCCTCTTGCATCAAGTCTTTTTGAAATAGAGATGTATTTTTTGTCATATTTGTAAGATGTTTATTGTGAAATGTAAAATGAGAATAGCATGAAACCACACAAGAACTTAAATGCATGGATTAAGAGTTTTGAATTTGTGAAGGATATATAATCAGTAACTGACAAATTCCCTTCCGAGGAAAAATTTGGACTCGTTTCACAAATGCGTAGAGCTGCTGTTTCTTTTCCAATGAATATAGCTGAAGGTGCTGCCAGAAAAAGCAACAAAGAGTTTATCCAATTCTTGCATATTGCTTTAGGCTCAATGACGGAGCTTGATACACTAATTTTGCTGAGTGCTGAACTAGGTTTTGTAAGCAAAACCGACTCTGAAGTTTTAATTGAAAAACTAGACATCATTGGTAAAATATTTTTGGTTTAATCAAGAATATTGAATCGAAGTTGTAACTGTACATTTTACTTTTCACATTCATCCTCTCACATATAAAGAATAATATTCCGCAATTGGTCCAAGCGTGAGTGCAGGAAAGAAAGCCAAGGCAGCCACAATAGCTATTACAGCAAAAACCATCAAGCCAAAAGTTGAAGTATCCGTTTTTAATGTTCCGTTGCTTTCAGGAATATACTTTTTACTCGCTAAAATTCCAGCAATTGCCACCGGGCCAATAATGGGCAGATAACGAGCCAACAACATCACTATACCACAGGCAATATTCCAAAACGGAGTATTATCGCCTAAGCCTTCAAAACCACTTCCATTGTTCGCACTTGATGAACTGAACTCATACAGCATTTCACTAAAACCATGAAAACCCGGATTTGCCAACCAACCGGCATATTCAGTTGGATTTGATGCATATAAAAAGCTAGAAATGGCTGTTCCTACTAATATTAAAAATGGATGCAACAATGCTATGATCATTGCAATTTTCATTTCTTTGGCTTCGATCTTTTTGCCTAAAAATTCTGGTGTTCTGCCAACCATCAACCCACTTATAAATACTGCCAGAATAATGAAAATGTAGAAATTCAGAAAACCCACGCCAACACCACCATAAAAGCAATTGATCATCATTCCCAACAAAGTAAACATACCTGTAAGTGGCGTCATGCTGTCGTGCATTGCATTTACAGAACCGTTGCTTGTGCAAGTGGTGTTTATTGCCCAATAAGCAGATGCAGCTGAGCCAAAACGAACTTCCTTACCCTCCATGTTGCCCATCTTTTGTTGTATACCCATTTCTGAAATTGCTGGATTTCCTTTCATTTCAAAATAAATAGCAGGAACAACAAGCAGTAAAAATCCTATGGTCATAACACTAAATATTATTAGTGCCAATTTTTTCCTTTTTAAAACATAACCCATGGCGAAAATCATCGCGATAGGAATTAAGAAAATGGAAATTGTTTCTACAATATTTGTAAAATAGTTAGGGTTTTCCATTGGGTTGGTTGAATTAGGTCCGTAAAACCCACCACCATTTGTTCCCAATTGTTTAATCGCTACAAATGCCGCTACAGGTCCAAGGCTAATTTGTTGTTTTTGTGCCTCCAAAGTAGTAATTGTGTCTTTTCCATCTAAAGTCATTGGTGTCTGGTTGAAAACCAAAAGTGTTGCCACAACAAGCGCCAATGGAAATAATATGCGTGTGTTGCTTCTTACAAAGAAGGAATAGAAATTACCAAGTGTTTGTGTAGTACGTTCTTTCATAGCTAAAAAAACCACTGCACAAATTGCTATGCCTGTCCCTGCACTTATAAACTGCCAAAGCATCAATAAAAATTGCCCGAGATAAGATAAGCCTGTTTCGCCCGAATAATGTTGCAAGTTGGTGTTGGTAACAAAACTTACCGCTGTATTAAATGCCAAATCGGCACTCATTGATGGATTGCCATCAGGATTAAGCGGTAGCCAACTCATATTTGTTAAAACCAGCATTGTGAGGATAAACCAAATGACATTAATTGTTAGCAAGGCAACCAAATGCTCTTTCCAACTCATCTCTTTACTTGGGTCAATTCCACTTAATTTGAAAAAGAGATTGTCAATAGGATTGAGGATTTTATCGAGCCAAGTGTTTTCGTAATTGAAAACTTTACCGATATAGCGACCAAGTGGAATTGCCATCGCAACCACTGCCGCATACATTAGAATTACACCGAGTATTTCTGTGTTCATTTTAATTTTTTTTAACTGCCTGCGGTGAAATGTAAAATGTTTTGTTCTGCATTTTTATTTTTAACATTTTACAGGTTTAAAATTTTTCAGGTTTAAGGAGTACGTAGCACATGTAGGCAAATACTCCAATTGCAATGATGAATAGTAATGTCATAATTTTAGATTTTTTCAAACCATTTAATAGCTTTGTAAAAAAGGGCATAAGCCAAAAGGCCCAAAATAATAGCTAAGATTGTTTGCATAATATTTCAGTATTAATTTATAATAATATTTGGGAAATCAATATGCATTCCATTTTTGGCATGCTCAATCTAATTTGTTGTTTATCTGAATGTTATAATAAATTCTAAAATTTTTACAATAAAAAAACCCTTTCAAAATGAAAGGGTTAATTATAGCGTTTTGATAGGGATATTTTTAAACCCATTCAGAAGTTAAGAGACATAAAGTTTCAATTTTTAATGCCTCAATGGTTGATTTATTCCAATCCGTATTCACTTATTTTTCTGTAAAGTGTTGTTAATGCA
>JAEUUM010000213.1 GCA_016787375.1 Saprospiraceae bacterium | reverse complement strand
GGAAATACACCTTCAAATTCTTCGGCGAGTAAGTGTACAAGTGCATACAAAAATGGTTCTTTGACATTCAAAAAGGAATAATAATATCTTACTGCTCTTCTAAGAATCCTTCTGATTACATATCCTGCTCCGGTATTGCTTGGCAATTCACCATCTGCAATGGTAAAAGCAACTGCACGAATATGGTCAACAATTACGCGCATGGCTACATCTGATTTGGCTGACCTTTCGTAGTTTCCTGTGTATTTAATTCCGGTTCTGCTTTCGACATATTCAATCATTGGCATGAACACATCAGTATCATAACTTTTATTTTTGTTTTGAAGCACCATACACAATCTCTCAAATCCCATTCCTGTATCAACATGCTTCTCAGGAAGAACATCCAGTGTTCCGTTCACTTTTCGATTAAATTGAATGAAAACATTGTTCCATATTTCTACAACCAGAGGGTGGTCCATGTTTACTAAAGTCTCTCCTTTGATGGCATTTCGTTCTTCGTCAGATCTCAGATCGACATGGATTTCTGTACAAGGCCCACAAGGACCTGTATCACCCATCTCCCAGAAGTTATCTTTTTTATTTCCAAAAACAATTCTGTTTTGGGGAACATGGTTCAACCAAAGTTCAAGCGATTCATGATCTCTTGCAAGGTCTTCTTTTTCATCTCCTCCGAAAACAGTAGCATATAGCCTGTCTTGCGGTATTTGGCACACTTTGGTGAGGAACTCCCAAGACCAATCAATTGCTTCCTTTTTAAAATAGTCGCCAAATGACCAGTTACCCAACATTTCAAACATGGTGTGGTGTGTACCATCAAAACCTACATCTTCGAGATCGTTATGCTTGCCTGAAACACGAAGGCATTTTTGCGTATCAGCCACCCTTCTTGCATCCGGCACCCTATTGCCTAAGAAATAATCCTTGAATTGATTCATTCCGGCATTGGTGAACATCAGAGTCGGGTCGTTTTTATTAACAAGGGGTGCTGATGGTACAATTTTGTGTCCTTTGGAGGCAAAAAATTCTAGAAATTTATGGCGTATTTCTCGAGATCGCATATCGGTTTTAATTAAATTAACTTATCATTAATAACTTACGGTACAATAGTTGTGCAAGTATAAGGCCGTTTTCAAGCAAATTGCAAATATCCGGCCATCATTTAGAATCACTTAACATTTATTCTTAATCTGTGGATACTTTTGTGTATAAATCTCTAAAAAAACTTGGGTAGAAATTAATTTTTAATTACTTTTACAATCCGAGTACTATGAAAAACCATGAAAAGTACGTCCGTAATTAGTAAATACTAATAAATCGAACGAATTATGCCTAAAGAAAAATTTGTATATAACAAACATACTCTGCGTTTTGAAAAAGTTCATATTTCTTTAAAAGCGCGATTAATTAAAGTTTTTGGATTTATCTCAGCTGTTGTTGTAGCTTCGGTTTTGTTTCTGTCTTTTGCATTTTCTTACTTCCCTTCACCAAAAGAGAAGATGCTTCTAAGAGAGATAGATCAAATGTCAGAAAAATATGAACACTTAAACAAACAAATAGCCCTGATGGATAAAGTTTTAAACAATATCCAAGACAGGGATGCGAATGTTCACCGTATGATGTTTGGGATGGACCCGATAGATAAAAATCAATGGGAAGGTGGAACAGGGGGGCATGATAAATTTGCAGGCTTGACTCGTCTTGGTAATTCTTATGAAATACTTGCTTCAACAGAAGATAAAGTTCAGAAACTAGAACGTCAACTGGTCATGCAGTCAAAATCACTTGACACCATTATGAATCTGGCAGTTAAGAAAGAAAATTTATATTCTGCTTTACCAATTATCACCCCAATCAGTGCTGATAAATACCGTCAAAGATTAAGTTCGTTATCAGGCTTTGGATATAGACTCCATCCAATTCTAAAGGTTAGGAGGATGCATACCGGTGTTGATTTCCCGGCACCACGTGGCACTTCAATTCAAGTAACAGGAGACGGCAGAATTGCGAAAATCGAATCGCATTCAAGCGGTTATGGTAAAAATGTCATCGTAGACCACGGTTATGGATATCAAACGATGTATGCTCACATGGAATCTATCAATGTATCTGTTGGTCAAAAAGTAAAACGAGGTCAAAAAATAGGTACTGTTGGCGAGACTGGAAGAGCCACTGCCCCTCATGTACATTACGAAGTATTGGTAAGAGGTCAACGAGTAAATCCAATACAATTCTGTTTGGAGGGAATTTCGTCAACAGAATATAAAGAGTTGGTAGAAATGTCTCAAAATGCAAACATCTCCTACGACTAACACAAGGTATGAGTATTTTAGTTAAAACATTGTACGATGAACCTAAACGATATTACAGCATTGGTGAGGTTGCTGCGATGTTTGAAGTTTCTCAATCTTTACTGAGATTTTGGGAAACAGAATTTCCTTCAATCAAACTTACTAAAAACAGGAAAGGTGACAGGCTCTATACCGAAAAAAATATTTCCCAACTGAGACTAATTTATCATTTGGTTAAAGAAAAGGGCTACACATTAGAAGGCGCCAGACATGAACTCACGAACCAAAAAGGTAAGGAGGAAAAGAAAAGGCAAATACTCAATGACCTGATTGATACCAAAACAAAACTTAAAAAACTTCTCGAAGATTTGTAGCTGCAACTCCCTCCTTTTACTTAAAATCTCTTATATCAAGTACCTTTTGTGTTGATGTAAAGTCATTCAACTCATTTGAGGCAATGATCAATGTTCTATCAAAAAGATAATTGTTGATCATGGCTTTGGTCCATGTTATTCCTTCTGTATCG
>JAEUUM010000207.1 GCA_016787375.1 Saprospiraceae bacterium | reverse complement strand
CGGTTATCTTCAAAAGGTTTTGGATCTACTAAACCTGTTGATCCAGCAGACAGCGATGAAGCAAGGGCTAAAAACCGAAGAACAGAGATTAAATTTTTATAATTAAAGAAAAATTTACGCCATGTCAAATATTTCACAAATTGATCAGGAGAAGTTGATTGAGCAAGATGGTTTTAATGACCATTTTCACGAACATCATGATGAGGATAAATATCAAATGGGTTTCCTTACTAAATACATCTTTAGTATGGACCATAAAATTATTGCAAGACAATTTCTTTTAACAGGAATGTTTTGGGGAGTAGTGGGCGCTCTAATGTCTATTATTTTTAGGTTACAGCTTGGTTTTCCTGAGTCTGATATGGCCTGGATAAGACCGTTTTTAGGTAAATGGATTGTAATTAATGACAGTGGTGTAGGTACGCTTGCCCCTGAATTTTACTATTCACTTGTAACCATGCATGGAACAATCCTTGTTTTCTTTGTATTAACAGCTGGATTGAGTGGTACATTTAGTAATTTGTTGATTCCACTTCAATTAGGAGCCAGAGATATGGCTTCTCCTTTCTTGAACATGCTATCTTACTGGTTCTTTTTTCTGTCCAGTGTAGTGATGTTTATTTCACTTTTCATAAGCACAGGGCCATTTTCCGGTGGTTGGACAGCATACCCACCTTTAAGTATCCTACCTCAGGCATCTGATGGTTCAAAGGCAGGTATGACTTTATGGGCTGTGAGTTTGGTTTTATTTGTAGTTTCTGTTCTTCTTGGTGGTATCAACTATGTAACCACTGTACTAAATCTTAGAACGAAAGGAATGTCAATGTGGAGAATGCCACTGACAATTTGGGCGTTCTTTGTAACAGCGATTATCGGGATACTTTCTTTTCCAGTGTTGGCTTCAGCATTCTTTTTAGTGATATGTGATAGAAGCTTGGGAACGAGTTTCTTCTTAAGCGAGATATTTATTGGTGGCCAGGCATTGGATCATGTTGGAGGTTCTCCAATTCTATTCCAACATTTATTTTGGTTCCTTGGGCACCCAGAGGTTTATATTATTATACTTCCTGCGATGGGTCTGGTTTCAGAGGTGTTATCTGTTCACTCACGCAAGCCAATATTTGGTTACAAAGCTATGGTGTTTTCGATTTTAGCGATAGCATTCCTTTCATTTATTGTTTGGGCTCACCATATGTTTATGTCAGGTGTAAATCCTTTCATCTCTAATTTCTTTGTCATTTTCACATTGATTATAGCCGTTCCTTCTGCAGTAAAGGTTTTTAACTGGATTTCTACTTTATATAAAGGGAACATCCGTTTCAATTCAGCTAGTTTATTTGCGATTGGATTTGTATCTATGTTTATTTCAGGGGGTTTGACAGGAATTTTCCTTGGAAATTCCGCTTTGGATATTCAATTACATGATACGTACTTTGTTGTTGCCCACTTTCACATAGTAATGGGTGTTGCTGCATTCTTTGGAATGTTTGCAGGTATCTACCATTGGTTCCCTAAAATGTGGGGTAGGTTCATGAATGAAACTGTTGGTCAAATACATTTCTGGGGAACTTTGATAGGTGCGTATATGATATTTTGGCCAATGCACTACCTTGGTATGGCAGGTGTTCCAAGAAGATATTACAGCTTCGAAAACTTTGACGCGTTCTCTCATTTTGATGACATGAACAAGTTCATTACCATCGCTGCAATTATTACATTCTTCCTCCAGGTGATGTTTGTGATCAATTTTATATACAGTATTTTCAAAGGTAAAAAACAAACTACTCAAAATCCTTGGGGAGCGAGTACACTTGAATGGACTACACCTATTCATGCAGGTCATGGTAACTGGGATGGAAATTTACCTGTTGTTCACAGATGGCCTTATGATTACGGTAAAGATGGTGAAGAGTATATATCACAGATTATACCTCAGCAACCTGGTGAATCAGATATGCATTAATAATCATAAAGGATTGAATAAATTCTGAAGAAATAAAATGATAAAATCTCTTTCAATAATAGATTTGATAAAACTCAAGGTGAATGATTTGGCTTTATTAACCAAATTTCGCTTGTCTTCAATGGTGGTTTTTTCCGCTGTCGTTGGCTATGTAGTTTCAATCCAAGGTCAAATCTTATTTGAGAATCTTATCATTTTGGGACTAGGTGGTTTTTTAGTTACTGGAGCTGCAAACGCACTGAATGAGGTTTTTGAAAAAGATTTCGATATTTTGATGAACAGAACAAAAAACCGACCATTAGCAGCAGGTAGAATGAATGTCTCTGAAGCTGTGTTGTGGGCTGGTGTTTTTTGTTTATCCGGAACATTTTTGTTGTTAACATTTAATTTGTTTGCGGGTATTTTGGGCATGTTAAGTTTGGTGATTTATTCATTTATTTATACGCCTATGAAACGGTTCACACCTGTTTCTGTATGGGTAGGTGCTTTACCTGGTGCTCTACCCGTATTAATTGGAGGTGTAGCAGCAAATGGCTTTCTCTCTACTTCTGTTGTTTGCTTATTCATGTTACAAGTACTTTGGCAATTTCCTCATTTTTGGGCAATAGCTTGGGTTGCGGATGATGATTATAAGAATGCTGGTTTCAGGCTTTTACCTAGCAAGGATGGGGAGAAGAACTCTTCTGTAGGTTTTCAGGCATTTTGTTATACATTGATATTGACTTTAGTTGGTTTTGTTCCGTATTACCTGGGAGTAATGCATTTTATACCAACATTACTGATTTTTGCTGTTTCAATGTTTTTTACATTTAAGGCATGGAACCTTTACAGAAAAAGCGATTTGGCCACAGCCCGATCACTTATGTTTTCTTCATTTATTTACTTGCCGGTAGTACTCATTCTTTTTGTTATTGAAAAAATGTTAGGATTATGAGTACATCAGTGATGGTTCAGAAGAATAAAATAGACTCAAAATACTTTGC
>JAEUUM010000160.1 GCA_016787375.1 Saprospiraceae bacterium | reverse complement strand
CTCTTTCTCCACACCCGACGTAAACAATAATATCAGAATTAGAATACTTTGACAATGACTGTGAAATGACAGTTTTACCACAGCCAAAAGCTCCAGGTATTGCTGTGGTTCCTCCTTGAACACAAGGAAAAAGGGCATCCAAGACTCTTTGACCTGTGAGAAGTGGTTGATTGGCTGCAAGCTTCTCAGAAACGGGCCTTGGTGTTCGCACAGGCCATACTTGCATCATTGGATAGCGGTTTTTTTTATTTCTATATTCAACTTCAATTAATGGGTCCGCAACTGTGTAGGTTCCCGATGGTGCTAGCCATGTGACAACTCCCATGGCTTTGGGTGGTAAACTTATCAAATGTTCGACTAGACTATTTTCTATCACTATGCCAATAATATCGCCACCTACCACATGGTCCCCTAAAGATAAAGATTTAATAGGAACGTAGTCCCATTTTTTGATACGGTCTAAAGCATTTGTAGAAATTCCTCGAGGTAGGTAAATAGAATTTGAAAGAGCTTCAATCTGCTTCAATGGTCGTTGGATTCCATCAAAAATATTTGCGCATAATCCAGGACCCAATTCCACTGATAGTGGATGACCAGTCCGCATCACCGGGTCACCTGAAGTTAATCCGCTGGTCTCTTCATACACTTGTATAGTAGCTCTATCCGCTTCAATTTTAATAACTTCTCCAACGAGTTTTTCATGTCCTACTCGAACTAATTCATACATTGCAAGTCCTGCCATTCCTTCAGCGACAACAACAGGACCTGAAACAGAAAATATATATCCTATCTCATTTTCCAATGTATCGCCTACTTTGTATAAATTCACGTTTTCAATCCCATTGCTTATACTCATTACTACTTTTTCTGTCTCAATCATATCCTTTATATAACAAAACAAGATAATTTCAGGGGGTTTATTTACTTTCATGCTTAGGGAAAACCGTGTACTTACCCGATGTTATCCTTTTAGCTTTTTTGCGACTAGAATTTTTAAACGATCGGTCTTCATTCATTAAACGCAATGACTTGCCAAAAGAATCAGGAATACTACAATATACTTTGCTCTTAGCTGAAATGTAATCAAATTCTTGAATAGATTCATTATTCAACGACTGCAACTTCCTTGCATTGGATTTATGAATAGCTGATTCCAGAAACGAATTTGAAGATAATTGATCTATATCATGAATTTTCTTTGTATTTTGAATTGAAACTTCAATATCTATTTCCTCTTTTTTAAATGAAATAATTGGCTTATATTTATCAGAAATCATTTCAGAAGTTTCAGGAATTTTAGATGGTGCATAAATAATTTGAGGTTCAGATTTTTGAAAAGAAGTTGGCGACCAAAATGAATTATTTGATTCTGCAGGATCTGATTTGTTGATAGTTATAGGACGCTTAAGTAATCGTTGAGAATTGTGCTTATTAACTGAATTAGGACCATCAGATTTAGAGAAATCATTGATTATAGTATTACGAATAATATAATTTAGAGATTCAATATTTCTTTCAAGTATCACAGTAAGCCCATCTCGTAAAGCTCTTTTAATAGCATCCACAGAAGTAGGCTTAGACATGGACAATCTAACAATCCAATGATTGGCCAAAACGGCATGCAGGCATACGTCTTCTTTTCTAGCGATA
>JAEUUM010000120.1 GCA_016787375.1 Saprospiraceae bacterium | reverse complement strand
AGCTACATTTTTGGCACTCACTTATTAAACTCAATGTCGATTTAGTCGGCAAATCACACAATTCGCAAGGCAATCCTGGTTGGTTCTTCGTTACACCAAAACCGGGGGCTTTACATTGTGGACATAATGAGTTTATTTTGTTAGCCAATTGAACAGTTGCTTGTTCTATAACCTTCATTCGGGTCGGATTAAACATCGCACGCATGTCGGTTTCGATATAAACACTTCCCTGAGATTGGCTTAATTTATGGTAGGCTTCAAACAAAGTTTTCCAATCAGTTATGCCTTTCGATATTTCACTGAATTCGTTTTTAGATTTTCTTAAGATAAGACCATGTGAGGGAAAACGGGCTGAAGCAGCAAAGTCTTTAAGTTCATTGACAGACTTTATTTCAGCACTATTAAAGTTGGTATCAGTGCTCAATTCTCTGACAACTATTTCCAATTCATTTTTCTTATCAATAAAAAGTAAAAATTCATCGTCAGCAGGAACAAAAAAAACAGAGGGGTGTGGACCAAATGAGCCTTCACTGGCAACCGCGAGATCACAATTAAACCGTTGCATAGCCATTTGACATTTTTTTCGTGCAGTTGTAATTGGGTCGTATATTCTCTCTATTTCCCCTGTAAATGTACCCAATTCATCTGAATCAAATCCCTCGGCCACGAAGCAATCTACTCCAAGCTCCTTTTCTAAGATTGGAGCGATAACCAATTCTTTGAGATGTTTTGTTGCTATCAATAGTTTTCGATCTTTCCAATTCACGAAAAACCCTTTGTTATTGATTTAAAAAAATTAATTCACCTTTCGTTAAGGTATAAAATGCACCAACAATTTTGATTTCACCTTTTTCTTCCATCTCTTTTAAAATGGGACTTTTACTTCGTATTGTGTTGATGGTATTTCTGACATTTGTCTCTGCAACTGTCTTTACAAAAGCTTCGTTGTGGGATGTTTTTTCGCCTTTGTAATTTTGACACATTTCAACCGCAGGCTTAATCTTGCTCAACAAGCTTGTGAGATTACCTAATTTCACATCATCAATGGCACCTTTGATTGCGCCACAATGCTGGTGACCCATAACTAAAATCAACTTTGCACCTGCAACTTTACAGGCGAACTCCATACTACCCAAAATATCTTCATTGGCAAAATTACCGGCCACCCTTGCAACGAACACATTACCCAATCCTTGATCAAAAACATCTTCTACCGGCACCCGGCTGTCAACGCAACTTAATACTACAGCTTTTGGATATTGACCTACTGCTGCCAAACGAATTTGTTCAGAATGGTCTCTGGCTGTTGAATGATTTGTTCGGAATCGTTCATTCCCGTCCTTAAATTGCTGAAGTATTTGCTCAGGTGTTAGCTTGTCCCGCTGTTCTTTTGTGAGGACCGCAGATGAATTTTGATTTACACTTTGTCCAACAGCGATTGCAGAAAAAAATGTATTAAAAATGAACACAAAACAAAGAAATAGTTTGTGGTTTTTCATAAAAAGTTTACTAAATAGTTTAATGACGTTCTTTGAATTATTCTTTGATATTAATTGTTGCATTGATGATTACTTCCTTAGATTTTGATTTCAACTCATTGCTACATTCATAGAGTTGTTTCTGTAATCGCCTGATGTTTGCCTCACTTTCTTTAATAAGGTCTTCGTTCGGCTGGTTCAGGATTTTGCTTTCATGATATTTTATCTTTTGATGTATCATTTGAGTTACCAATTCCAACGCTTCTTTCGGGTTAAATTCTCCATCAATAAGTTGAATATTCATCGCTTGTGTTTTTTGGAAATTACTGTCCTTGTCCCAAAGAATAAGCCGCTTTACCATCAAATGAATAAAGATTTTCTGTTTTGATGGTGTCAATATTTTCAGTCAGGGCGTTTTTCAAAATTTCAATGATGTGATTTTTATTTATTTCAACTCCATCGTTTGGTTTGAATCTGCATATCCAGTGGTCTGTACAGAAAGTCTCCTTAAAACCATCAGGCCAAACTTTAATCCCTCTATTGGTTATCATGGTTAGTGTTATTCCATCCAGCTCGAGTTTTTTCACCCTATCTGCCAATTCATTCGGGTCAAAACCTGCCCAATGAACAAACACATCAACACCTGCTAATTGCTTATTCGCAGCCGGTTTACGTTTGTATTTTGGAAGATTTAAAGCAGCATTGTTTGAATAGTGAACCGGTTTCAAAATTGAAGGTTTGTTGCCCAGGTTTGCAATGACTGCCTGTGCAAATTCCTTTGTACCTAATTTCTGTTTGCTCACACCTTCTTTGTAGATGTCATAGGTGTGGGTGCCATCCTCTATTGTTTTCAACCAGGCATTTTGTACTTTTTCAGCTACATCAGTTTGACCAATGTGGTTTAACATCATGATAGCACCTTGCAATAATCCTGAAGGGTTGGCCACGTTTTGACCAGCTCTACGAGGTGCGGAACCATGAATCGCTTCAAACATAGCACACTCCTCACCAATGTTTGCAGAACCCGCCAGACCAACAGAACCGGTAATTTGTGCTGCTACGTCAGAGAGCACATCTCCATATAGATTTGGCATGACGATTACATCAAATGCTTCAGGTGTATCGGCCATTTTAGCTGCACCAATATCAATTATCCAGTGTTCATTTTCAATTTCCGGATATTCTCTGGCAATTTCATCAAATACCTGATGAAATAATCCATCCGTTTGTTTCATGATGTTGTCTTTAGTGAAACAGGTTACTTTTTTTCTGTTTTGCTGTTTGGCATATTCAAATGCATAACGAACGATTTTTTCACAACCCGGTCTACTGATTAGCTTTAGACACTGAACTACCTCATCGGTTTGTTGGTGCTCAATACCTGCATATAGGTCCTCTTCATTTTCTCTGACGATTACTACATCCATGATTGGATGCTTGGTACTTACAAAAGGGTGCAAGCTCATACAAGGTCTGACATTTGAATACAACCCAAGAAATTTACGGGTTGTCACGTTCAAACTTTTGTAACCACCGCCTTGTGGGGTGGTTATAGGTGCCTTTAAAAAGATCTTGTTTCTTCTGATGATATCCCATGATTCGGCTGCGATACCCGATGTATTGCCTGCAAGATATACCTTTTCACCTACCTCGATTTCCTCTATTTCGATTCTGGCACCTGCTGCTAATATTATTTCTAATGTGGCATCCATAATTTCCGGGCCAATTCCATCCCCTTTTGCTACTGTTATTCGTGTCATATTTTTTGGTGTTTTAATTTTATGCCGCAAAATTAATACCCTTAATATATAAATTATTATTTATCTTTGTTATATAATACATTAATATATTTTATGAATTATACTTTAAATCAACTTCAGATATTTCTAAAAATCGTTCAAACCCAAAGTGTAACAAAGGCATCTGAAGAACTACATCTTACCCAACCTGCTGTATCCATTCAACTTAAAAATTTTCAGGACCAGTTTGACATACCACTGACCGAAGTTGTTGGAAGGAAAATTTTTATAACAGATTTCGGAAGAGAGATTGCAGAGGCAGCAGAAAATATTATCAATCAAGTGTACGCAATCAACTATAAAACCCTGGCATTTAAAGGGCAGTTAACCGGTAGACTAAAAATTTCTGTGGTATCAACCGGCAAATATGTCATGCCATTTTTCCTGGCTGATTTTTTGAATGAACGCCCCGGTATCGAGCTTTTTATGGATGTAACCAATAAAAGCAAAGTAATCGAAAGCCTTGAGCACAATGAAGTTGATTTTGCTCTTGTCTCTATTTTGCCCAATACCCTCAACGTTGAAAAACTGGATCTACTTCAGAACAAACTATTTTTAGTTGGTAACTCAAAAACGAAATTTAAAAAAGGAATGAATACCAAAGAGTTCTTTGGTTCTTTGCCTTTGATTTTTAGAGAGAAAGGTTCAGGAACCAGACAAACAATGGAATCCTTCATTGATCAAAACAACATCACCATCCAAAAGAAATTTGAACTAACATCAAACGAGGCTGTAAAACAGTCTTTATTAGCCGGGCTCGGATATTCGATTATGCCTTTAATTGGTATCAGAAATGAATTACACTCCAAGGAATTGCAGGTGATCCCAATGAAAGGATTACCCATCATTACCAACTGGAGTTTAATTTGGCTTAAGGGAAAAAAACATTCTCCGGTTTCGAGTTCTTTTCTTGAATATCTGAAAAATGAAAAAGACAAGCTAATCCGTGATAAATTTAGTTGGTACGAAGCATATTGAAGACACATTACAATTTTAAGCTCAACTTCTTTTTGTTTCTGGAATTGCCAAAACTCCTTGCAAGTAATTTGTGAGTATGTGTGTTGTAAACTCCCTATTTTTAGTACGACTTAGAAGTATACTTTTTGAGAAGAGAGCTACATAAAGTAGCATCTCCCCAATCTAATATTTTATTTGGTCTTCAAATATTCAGCGATTCGGCAGTTCAGTGATTTCACGATTTCAACGATTAAACAAATCTTTAGCAAGCACTGCTAACAGGGAGCTGCTGCACAGTGATCTTCATTTCCAAAATATTTTTATCCGGCAAGGATCAAATAAGCTACCTTTGTGGCCTTGAGAATACTTTTATATTTTAGTCATCATGAAGTCAGTTTTTGCTTTTTACTTTATTGTATTTCTTGTCGGATTTGTTGATGCCCAAAACCATACCTCTGAAATCGGTACTCACCGCAAAGGAGAATTTTATTTTTACATAGGCTGGAACAGAG
This sequence comes from Saprospiraceae bacterium, assembly GCA_016787375.1. Taxonomy (GTDB): domain Bacteria; phylum Bacteroidota; class Bacteroidia; order Chitinophagales; family Saprospiraceae; genus JAEUUM01. The sequence continues at coordinate 2,312 of JAEUUM010000120.1, read as the reverse complement.
GGTGGTTTACAAATTCAGATATCACCTTCAAAGGTGACGATTATAATTTCACAATAAAGAATGTTGCCGCAAAAGATCGTCAAAGCCCTTTTAATTTAGATACATACCTGAATCCGACAAAATTTACCATTCCCCAATATAACTTTAGAATGGGTTATTTTTTTAATGACCATTTTAGCATATCGATAGGAACAGACCACATGAAATATGTTATGATTCAAGACCAAACTGTTAAGATTTCCGGCTTTATATCAGACTCTGATACAGAATATAATGGTGTGTACAATGATGATCAGATAAAGCTCAAAAATGACTTTTTGCAGTTTGAGCACACAGATGGCTTAAATTACATAAACACAGAAGTTAGACGCTTTGATAATTTGATTAATTTCAGAAAAGTCAATATCAATATTGTTGAAGGCGCAGGAGTCGGCATGCTGTTTCCCAGAACCAATACCACCCTTTTAGACAAAGATCGATATGATCAATTCCACGTTGCTGGATATGGGCTAAGCGCTTTACTTGGACTCAATGTCAAATTTCTTAAATACTTTTTTGTCCAATCGGAGCTTAAAGGTGGTTATATAAATATGCCGGATATCAGAACGACAAAATTTACTTCTGACCGGGCAAGTCAACATTTTTTATTTCTGCAATCAAATATATTGTTCGGGGCAAGCTTTTCACTCACAAAAGGAAAATAAGGGGGCTTATACAGTAGGTTCTGTTTTGTTTAGGTTATCTATTTCCAAAACAATCACTCCTTCAGGGGAAGTATGGTACATTTTTGAGAATTTATGGCCTTCAAGCACATCAGACAGTTTGTATGAATATCTGACCCTAACCATTTGATTAAAAGTTTCATCATATCCTTTGAGGTCAACCAATATCTCCGCATCCTGTTCTTTAAAAATGTCTTTTGACTGATTATAAAGCGGACTATCCTCATTTAAGTGATGAACAATCGTCCAGTTTAGTGGAAACAAGCTGACTGAATCACGCTCAAGTTCCAGACTTATGTATTCTCTTCTTTCTTCACCTTCACTGAAATGGAGGCGGGTAAGTAATACTGTAACTTTTACATCGCTGATGACAGTATCTCTGAGGTTTACCATTCTGAACATCAAACCTTTGCTATCTTTATACGGAGCTTCGAGTATTTGCTCACTGAATTTTATGTAAGCAACTGGTTTTGATAAACGTGAAAAGAAGACCCCGGTAATGAGCGCAAAAACCAACACACCGGTCATAGCTATTAAGGCACTCAATATATTGGCAGGAACATTAGCAGGTGACATATTACCGTATCCAACAGTAGTGAAAGTCTGTATGCTGAAAAAAAAACAATTCAGATATCTCTCTGCAAAAGTGGGCTGGTCAACACCATGTAAACTGCCAGGCCCCATCAAATCAAAAAAGACCGCGAAAACAAGATTTAAAACAACGTAGAATGTTAAAATGAGGGCATAAAATTTTCCCCACGAAATTTCCAGAAACTCTGAATATAGATTTCGGGCTCTGCTGCCTTTACGCAATACATTGAACCTTCCGTCATTATTGATTAATCTGGTGGTAGATGTATTGTCCTTTTCTCCAAAACCAATGTCTCTCAGCCTTTTATTTTTGAACGCCACAATTCGATTTTTCTATAAAGATATAAATAAAGCAAAAAACCTCTGCCCTAATTCAGAACAGAGGTTAACAAAAACAAACACTATGAACAAAAACAACTATTAATTAACTGATTATAATAACCAATCAATTTAAATATTGTTTAATGAAATCACAAATAAATTAAACAATATTAAAAAATTTAATTTTTCCTTTCAAAATAATTCAACATTCACCACTCCAAAAATTCACTTTCAAAGACTCTGACAGCCTATTGCATTATTTTCTAAACATTCTTACAACCCTTGCGGTAAGCTTCTCATCGAGTAAATACATCACCGGCACCATAACCAAGGTTAAAAAAGTAGCAAAAGCTAAACCGAAGATCATGGTCCAACTCAGGGGTCCCCAGAATGCTACGCTGTCACCTCCAAAGAAGATATGCGGGTTCAATTCGGTAAACAGAGTCACAAAATCAATGTTAAGCCCAATAGCCAGCGGTACCAAGCCCAACATAGTGGCAGTAGCAGTCAACAATACTGGCGTCATACGTGCTTTTCCTGCTTCGATTAATGCTTCGTTTAGTGGCATACCCTGTTCGCGCAGCAGATCGGTAAATTCTACCAACAGAATCCCATTTCGTACCACAATACCTGCCAATGCGATGATACCTACTCCTACCATGATTGTTGAGATTTCCA
>JAEUUM010000118.1 GCA_016787375.1 Saprospiraceae bacterium | reverse complement strand
AATTTCAGGATCTCTGTATGAAAATCACAGATCCCGAAAACTATCATGAAATTGCAAGAAAATTAAAGGAAACTAAAAAAGATCGCTCCTCTTATATTGAAGATTTTATCAAGCCACTCAAGGGAGAACTTGACGATCTCGATATACCTTACCGTATAACCGGCCGACCGAAGTCAATCTATTCGATTTACAATAAAATCAAAACCAAAAAAGTATCATTTGAAGAAATTTATGACCTCTTTGCAATAAGAATCATTGTCGACGTCCCTATTAAAAAAGAAAAATCAGCATGCTGGCAAGTTTACTCAGTAGTTACGGATGTTTACAGTACAATACCGGAAAGACTAAAAGATTGGATAACCACACCAAAATCAAATGGTTATGAATCGCTCCACACCAGTGTTATAGGTCCATCCGGAAGATTTGTTGAAGTTCAAATTCGGTCAGAAAGAATGGACGAAATCGCTGAAAGAGGATATGCCGCTCACTGGAAATACAAAGGAATGTCTAATCAGCATGATGTGTACGAAAGTTGGCTCGACAGCGTGAGAGACTTGATGGAAAATCCGGAAGCAGACGCTTTGGAGTTTATCAATGATTTTAAAACCAATCTTTTTGCCGAAGAAGTCTACGTCTACACCCCTAAAGGCGACCTTCAAATATTGCCAAAAGGAAGTTCTGCTCTTGATTTTGCTTTCAGCATTCACAGCGATTTAGGTTACCGAGCTGTTGCAATCAAGGTTAATAACAAACTTGTGCCAATGGGGTACAAGCTAAAAAATGGCGATCAAGTTCAAGTTACAACCAGCAAATCTCAAAAACCCAATGAGAGTTGGTTAAAAATGGTAATTACCGGCAAAGCCAGATCTAAAATCAGGTCAGCTTTAAAAGAAGAGAGAAAGAAACAAGCTGAACTAGGTAAAGAAGCTGTAGAACGCAAACTCCAAAACCTGAAAGTTGACTTTGAAAATAACGTTGATACCCTGGTTAAATATTATGGATTTAAAACCAGGCTTGATCTTTATTCTGCTTTGGCTTCAGATGAAATCAAGTTATCAGATTTCAAAAATTTTAAAATTGAAGCCAATAAAATCATCCTGATCGGTACAGAACCTATACCGGAATTAGAAGAAAACACATTATCCGGTATTCAGCTTCCCAAAGTGCAATCAAAAGGTGCAGAGAAAATGCAGTTGCTAATTGGAGGAGAAAATGCTGATCACTATGATTTTTCGTTTGCTACTTGTTGTAATCCTCTGCCTGGAGATAAAGTGTTCGCCTATTTAACCTCTAACGCAGGTCTTAAAATTCACCGAACATCTTGTGCAAATGCAGCAAATCTCTTCGCAAATTATGGTTACAGGATAATGAAGGCTGAATGGATCAATATCGGTAAAACTAGTTTTGTTGCAGAATTGGTCATAACAGGCATTGACAGCGGACCCGGCGTAATAGAGCGGCTCACCCAAAAAATTTCAGGTAAACTGGGTTTGAACATAAGGTCTTTTTATATTGACGGAAATGAAGGTTATTTTGAAGGCAAAATTAGTATAGTTGTACCTAATGAGGATTACCTTAAGCTGGCAGTGAAAGCATTGCAGAGCCTTGAAGGCATTTCTTCTGTTCATAAAATAGAAGATTAAACGGCGTAAATAGTAAAAAATAAAATTGAGGCTCTTGTGTGGTATGAATTTTGCCATTAAATATATTAAATAATAAAATATTCTAAAAATACCTGAAAAGTTTAATTACTTTCGACTAACTTTGTCAGAGCGTATAAATTGAAAATCAATTAAATGTCTGAACAGCCGTTTAGTGAAAAAATTCTTGAGGAAGTAAAATCAATTTTCTCTGCCCATCTTGAAAAGCAAGGCTTGAGGAAAACTCCCGAGAGATACGCTATTTTAGAAGAGATTTATAAACGTACAGATCATTTCGATGCTGAAGCTCTGTACATACACATGAAAACCAAACAATACCGTGTAAGCAGGGCTACTGTATACAATTCACTGGAATTATTGGTTAGCTGTGATCTCGTAAAAAAGCATCAATTTGGTAAAAACTTAGCTCAATACGAAAAGTCGTACGGCTACAAACAGCATGATCATCTTATTTGCATAAACTGTAGTAAAGTTTTGGAATTTTGTGACCCCAGAATTCAACAAATTAAAGACATCATGGGAGATTTGCTTAAGTTTCGTGTCATTCATCACTCTTTAAACCTCTACGGAGAATGCCTAGGAGATTGTGAGTACAAAAAGTTGAACGAAGCTAAAAAAGCATCAAAAATAGCATGAACTGAAATTAGAACATATCAAAAACTTTTCTGAAAACCGAAATTATTATTCCATGAACAACATTTATCACTTCGCGCAGCGTGGTAACGCTAAAGTACTTTTCGTCGATTCATTATTCAACGAATTGGAAAACAAACAGATTATTTCTTCTGTTTCAAATCTCATTGAAAATGGCCAGATCAACTTTGTAATTGATCTTTCAAAGGTGCCATTTATCAATAGTGCAGGGCTTAATTGTCTGCTATCTATTCAACACAAAACTCAAAAAGCAGGTGGGCAATTTGCCTTATCCGGTGTGTCATCGCAAGTAGTAAAACTACTAGAAATAACGAAGCTCAAGCCGTTTTTTAGGCTAACTTCAGATATAAATGCAGACCATCTGGCAGTTATTGCATAAAATACTGGTAAATCATATTTCAAAACCCTGTTTATTCAAAGATTAAACAGGGTTTTGTTATTTTTGCTCCTCATTAACAAACATACATGAAAGTTGACGTGATACTAGGCCTGCAATGGGGCGATGAAGGTAAAGGTAAAATTGTTGATTATCTGGCTTCAAACTATGATATAGTTGCTAGGTTTCAAGGAGGACCAAATGCAGGTCATACCCTTAAATTTGATAATCAAAAATTTGTTTTACATACCATTCCTTCCGGTATTTTTAGAGCAGGGCTAATAAACTTGATTGGCAATGGAGTCGTTATCGACCCAATAACTTTGGAAAAAGAGAGTAAAACCCTCGATGATGCCAACATTGATTACATGAATCGCTTGCTTATTTCTAAAAAAGCACACCTAATCTTACCAACACATCGCAATCTTGATGTTGCTTCTGAGGCTGCTAAAGGTCTCAACAAAATTGGTTCAACCTTAAAAGGTATTGGCCCTACTTACATGGACAAGACTGGTAGAAATGGTCTAAGGGTTGGGGATATTATTAGCCCGGATTTTATGAACAAATATAATGTTCTAAAAAAGAAGCATCTAGATTTGCTAAAGTCGTTTCCCTCCGTTGATTTTGATCTTGAGTCCGAAGAAAAAAGATGGTTTGAAAGTATCGAATTCCTCAAAAAATTTCAATTTGTAAATGGTGAATATTACATCAACGAACAATTGGATAAAGGCAAAAAAATATTAGCAGAAGGTGCACAAGGATCTATGCTTGACATTGATTTTGGTACATACCCTTTTGTTACATCATCTAATACCTTAACTTCAGGCGTGTGCATTGGATTGGGTATCTCTCCCAATAGAATCGGTGAAGTAATAGGCATCACAAAGGCTTACTGCACCAGGGTTGGAAGTGGTCCTTTTCCATCAGAACTAGATAATGAACAAGGTGAATGGTTAAGACAACAAGGCGGAGAATTTGGTTCTACAACTGGCAGAGCTCGCAGGTGTGGCTGGATCGACCTTGTTCAGCTTAAATATACCATTATGCTTAACGGGGTTACACAACTTGTGATGACCAAAATTGATGTGTTGCAAGATCTTGAAAGCATCGAAGCTTGTGTTGCATATCGTATTAATGGTGAAGTTACAGAAGAAATTCCTTATGAAATTAATGATGTAAAAATTGAGACCATAACACAATCTTTCTCCGGATGGAATGCATCTACGGCAGGAATAACCGTACATAGTGATTTGCCGAAAGAAGCAATTGTATACCTCAACTCTATTGAAAAAAGTTTGGGTGTTCCTTTTACAATGATCTCAACCGGTCCCGAGAGAGAAAGTTTGATCATTAAATAATTGGTTAAACTTTATTTCGAAATATAGTCACCCTCTACTTTAAAATGAAATAATTCTAATTTGGAGGAATCGTTCGAATCATTGATCAAAATCCCGGTCCTGTTGTCTTTATTAAGTAACATCAATTGATCATTTGCCTCTGTATTTATAATGCTCCCTGCATTATAACAAATTTTGGCTTTATCTTTTAAATCAATGAATATTATGTCTGATTTGCCCTCCCCACCTTTATCATTTGACGAATAAAACAAAACATCCTTAAATAGCGTTGGGTACATATCGTCTCCCATTGAGTTAATATCACCTATCATCGGAACGGCATCTTGCCATCCATTATTTAATTTTGAACTATAAATATCATATCCTTTAGTACTTGCCTTTGTTTTTGCGGTAAAATAAAGCATTGTTCCAGATTCATTGACAACCGGAAATCCGGCACTTTCAAATTTTCTTGCCATCGCAACTTCTTTCCAATCGCTCCAAATACCATTGGTTTTTTTTGCCTGATAAATTGTGTAGTTAGAAGTAGAAGGTTTTTGAAGGCAGGTAATAAACATGGATGTTTCATCAGCATTAAAACTGACAGCTACAGGTATCAGGTCGGTTGGCGTATTGAGGTTGAATGCTTGTGGTTTATCAAATCTACCATTGGACTCTGCAACATAATAAAAATTTACATCATTTGATTTGGCTATGTTTCCGCCTTTTTTGATCTCAGAATACACATATCCTTTATTATATGGCGTAATATAAAATTTACTGTTATTGCTGCTGAGTTGAGATAAAACTGTAACATCAACAGACTTGCTTCCCCTTTCATAAAGTTTTGAAGCGGACTTAGACTTTGAAGTTTCAGAGTTCATCGATTTGTTTGAAATTTTGGCTTGAGCAAACAAGCTAGAGTTCACAAAGAGTACACTTAGAAATATGGTAGTAAGTCTTTTCACTTGGTTTTTGTTTATTATTGAAACGTTTGAAATGTGCACAATTACGTTATGAAACTAATAATTTATTGAAAGAATCTGTTAAACTAACTCTAAAACTAAACCTCTAGAATGCTACTTTTGATTTTCTGCTTGTATGATGTACTGATATTCAAGGGTGTTGTTATCGAGTTTCACATTTTTGTATCCGGCCTGTTCTAGTTCACGAACCACTTGGCTTCCTGATAATTTGATAGATTCGGGTGGGCCAACGGGCAGTTTAATATTCTTGAAGTCAACAATTAAAAGTTTTCCGTTAGATGAAATAGCCTTGCGAAGATCGGCAAAATATTTCGGCCGATTTTGGATATAAATATAAGTATTAACAACTAAAACAATTTGAACCTCGTCGTCTGTTAATTTTGGATCATCTATGCTTGCAAGTCTGGCTTCAAATTTTGAACTCAAATTTTTTGGATAATCGGATATCCTATGATTCATGTATTTAATAAATCTTTGATCGATATCTATGGCAATAACTTTTTTAGCGGTCTTTAATATTTTAAAAGAGAAATAACCTGATCCTGCACCTAAATCTGCTACTGATTTATTGGTAAGATCCCCCAGTAATCCGATAACGTAGTCTGGATGTTGCCAAATATCTCTGTCCTTAAAATCTTCAGTATTGTTTGTATTGCTTAAATCTTTGCCAAACTGAACGGAATTTTTGTTAACTTTTAAAGTATTGATTTTATCTTGGTTACAAGCAAACAAAAAAAGTATAGAAAGAATTAGCAAAATTCTGTGAGGCATATTGTATTTGGTTTCACCGCAAAAATAATTAAATGCCTTCACTAATTCTTCATTTTATTGCTGGAGCAAAACTTGTAATAAGTTTTCAACCTGGTTTCGTACCTCTGAACCGGGGCAAGAATAGTTATTGGCGATAAAAGCAAAAGCAAATTGCTTGCCGTTTGGGTCTATTACATATCCGCAATAGCTTTTTATTCTTTTCATTGTGCCACTCTTAACCCTCACTTCTGCTGTACCTTTATAATTGGATAAAAGTTTTCGAACCGTACCTTCTTTGCCAGCAACAGGCAGGGAATTGAAGTAAGTAATGAAATTAGCAGTATCCTTACGAGCTATTGACAAAGCCTTTGCGAAATGCCATGATGAGATGCCATTTCTCGGGGACAATCCACTCCCATCTTCTAAAAACAGACCCTGAATGGTCAGTCCCTTATCCTTCCAAAATTCATACAACGCCTTAACACCCGCATCGGTTGTTCCCTCTTCGTATTTAACTTTACCCATTTCACGCAACAAGGTTTCTGCATAAAGATTTACACTCCTGTGATTGGTTTGAAGAATTATGTCTGACAATTTAGGTGACGAATATGTATAAAATGTATGTCTTGTTAGCGGGGTACCTACTGTCTTTAAATAAGTGTTGTAGTCAATTGCCCCTCCGGAAACACTGCACTTTTCATTTGTAAATGCTCTAACAAGACTCTCTGCACATGTCAAAGGAGGATTAGAAATAGAACCTCTTATGGTAAATCTGCCATTACCCGCAGGAATAGTGCCTTGTACATACCTTGTTTTACCAAGCGGCTCTCCGAAAATATTGGAATTATCTCCTGATTTCGGCGGACCAGAAGTTACTCTGTTCTCAAAATGAACATCTGACATTTCAGGATACACCCTTTCAATAGAAGGTCGTTCCCACATAGCGGGAGTTTGTTTAAAAAATAGAGAAAATTCATTGTCATGAAAATTTAAACCATGCACACCAGATCCATAATAGTTCCCTATGTCGTCATACTGCCATGTGTTCGGAATAGACAATTGCTCAAAGTATGTACCGTCACCTACAACATAGCCATTGATTTTAAAAACACACTCTTTTTTGATGGCTTTCGAAAACTGCTTCATTAGTGAATGAATGTTGTCAACCCTGGGAAACCGCGCAGAACCAAGTGTTGGGTCTCCCCATCCTTTGATAAAAATACACCCATTCAAAGTAGAATCTAAGAATTCACCTCCGTATTGAAGTTCTGTTTTAAATCTGAAGTTTGGTCCAAGGATTGATAAGGCCGCATAAGTGGTAAGTAATTTTACGGTAGAAGCCGGAACAAGACTGGTGTACGGTTGATAAGAAGCCACTATTGAGTCTTTCTCTAAATCGATAATACAAATACTTAGTGAACCAAACCTGAAGTCTTCATTTCGAACGATGTTATAAACTGCGTCTTGTAATTTATTTTGACAAACAGCGCCTCTACAAAAAAGCAAGAAGCAAACACATGTAATGAATTTTAGCAAAACTGAATTGCTTACATTATAATTTAAACCCATTTTTATCAATTCGCAGGTAAAATTTTTGCTTTGCAATCTCCAAAACCAATTCTTACTCCATTCTTTTCAGCAAAACCAGAGAGGGATACTGTATCACCATCGTGTATAAATGATCTTGTTGTGCCATCTTTCATTGCGATAGGTTTTGTTCCTTTCCAGGCTATTTCTAACATTGATCCATAACTATCCGGGGTTGGGCCACTTATTGTACCGGATGCACAAACGTCACCTACATTCATATTGCAACCATTTATGGTATGATGTGCAAGTTGTTGAGCCATGTTCCAATACATGTATTTAAAGTTTGATTTGGACACAACTTGTTCTGTTGAGTTTTCAGGTTTTATACTGACTTCGAGATTTATATCGAAGTTCTTTGCGCCCTGATATTTCAAATAGGGTAATACTTCAGGATCTTGATTAGGACCAAATACTCTAAATGAATCCAGTGCTTCTAATGTTATGATCCATGGAGAAATCGTTGATGCGAAATTTTTTGATAAAAAAGGTCCAAGTGGTACATATTCCCATTTTTGAATATCTCTTGCACTCCAATCATTGAATAAACTCAATCCAAAAATATGTTCTTCGGCATTTTCAATCGGAATATTTGTGCCGAGCACATTTTGTTTGCCAACAATAAAGGCCATTTCAAGTTCAAAATCTAGTTGTTTGCACGGGCCGAAAACTGGCATTGAGCCTTCTGACAACTGTTGCTGCCCTTTTGGCCTAATGACATCCTTACCAGAAACAATAATTGATGATGACCTACCGTGGTAACCTACCGGTATGTGAAGCCAATTAGGTAACAAAGCATTTTTGGGATCACGGAACATGCAACCTACATTGGTGGCGTGTTCTCTGCTCGAGTAAAAATCGGTATAGTCGCCAATCTTTACCGGAAGGCTCATTTCCAGGGTTTCAGCATTAATCAGAAATAATTCTCTGAATTTCTTTGCATCAAGCTTATCATTTACATCAAGAATATCAGCAATTCTCTCTCTAACTGAGTTGGTAATTGGTTTGCCCAATGAAATAAAATCATTGAGGTATTGGTTTTGAAGTTGACTTTTTTGAATAGAGATGTTACTAAATAGTCCGAGTTCGTATAATGCGACCAAATCGATAACATCATCTCCAATTCGGGAACAAACTCTATATCCATCTTCGAATTTTCCAATTCCAAATGGAATATTTTGTATTGGAAAATCTGTATTGGAATTATATTCTATCCAGGATTTTCTATTAGGGTCGTTTGCGTTCATTTTTAAAATCTTTGTTAGTAAACTGCTTCAACTATTTTTGAAATTGTTTTTACATCGCCCATTGTATAATAATGTAGACAAGGAGCTCCCTTTTCTTTAAGTTCTTTTGATTGAGCAATGCACCACTCAATACCTACTAGCTTCACTTCATCGTCATTCTTGCACTTCATGACAGCATTAACAAGGTCGCTGGGCATATTGATATAAAATTGTCTCGGTATAGAAGTAAGTTGTGCTTTTTTAGTCAATGGTTTTATTCCCGGAACGATGGGTACATTAATTCCAATTTTATTGCATTTATCGATATATTCAAAATATCTCTGATTGTCAAAAAACATTTGGGTAACGATATAATGTGCTCCGGCATCAACTTTTGCCTTTGTAAATTGTAAGTCTAACTCCATATTTGGAGCTTCATAATGTTTTTCAGGATACCCGGCAATACCAACACAAAAGTCTGATTTATTACCGTTTACAATATTTGAGTCAAGATAAATCCCTTGATTCATGCTGTTAATCTGTTGAACAAGCTCCAATGCCGATGCATTTCCACCTGGTTCCGGAGAAAATTTCACCTCAAACTTTCGTGCATCTCCTCTCAGTGCCAGTACATTTTTAATGTTCAGGAAGTTCAGGTCAATGAGCACATCTTCGGTTTCTGATTTGGTAAAACCTCCACAGATTAAGTGCGGTACCGCATCTACTCCATAACGATGGATAATTGATGCGCAAATACCTACTGTTCCTGGTCTTTTCCTTATTGCGGTCTTTTCATAAAATCCCTCAGGCGTTTCTTTGTACAAATATTCTTCGCGATGGTATGTGACATCAATAAATGGTGGTTTGAATTCCATAAGAGGATCCAACATGTCAAAAATACTTTGCATACCACCCCCTTTTAGTGGAGGCAACACTTCAAATGATACCAGCAGTTTCCCGTTGGCATGTTTGAAATAATCTGTTACTTTCATTCTTGGTGCTATTCGGTTATTCCATCAAAGGTAGGACTTTTGACAAAAACTATTTTAGGTAATTTTGTCCACAAAAAACCACTTTATTATACCCGTTAGACAATCAATTTAATTCTTACATATTTCTGCGATATTGGCCACCCACACTGTACAAAGCGTTGGTTATTTGTCCTAAACTACATGATTTTGTGGCCTCAACCAAATTGCTGAAAATATTGTCATTATTCAAAGCTGCCAATTTAAGTCTTTTCAGTACCTCACCAGAAACATCTGATTTTGCCGTATGCAAGGCCTGTAACGATGAAATTTGAGCCTTTTTTTCCTCCTCTGTTGCTCTTATGACCTCTTCTGGTATAATGGTTGGAGAACCGTCGCGAGACAAATACATATTCACCCCAACTATTGGAAACTCGCCTGTATGCTTAAGTGTTTCGTAGTACAAACTCTCTTCTTGTATACGACTTCTTTGGTACATGGTCTCCATAGCTCCTAAAACACCACCTCTATCTGTAATCTCATCAAATATCTTATAAACCGCTTCTTCAACAAGATCTGTGAGTTCTTCAATTATGAAAGCTCCTTGAAGTGGATTTTCATTTTTTGCAAGACCTAGTTCATGATTTATAATCATCTGAATTGCAACCGCCCTTCGTACACTTTCTTCAGTTGGCGTTGTGATAGCCTCATCATATGCATTGGTATGTAACGAATTGCAATTGTCATATATAGCATAAAGGGCTTGAAGGGTGGTACGAATATCATTAAATGAAATTTCTTGAGCATGCAATGATCTGCCTGAAGTCTGGATATGATATTTTAATTTTTGGCTTCGGTCGTTTGCTTGGTACTTTTCCCGCATGGCTTTTGCCCAAATTTTACGGGCAACTCTGCCAATAACAGAATATTCCGGATCAACACCGTTTGAAAAGAAAAATGAGAAATTCGGAGCAAAATCATCTATGTTCATCCCTCTGGATAAATAATATTCTACAAAAGTAAACCCATTTGACAAGGTAAATGCCAACTGCGTTATTGGATTTGCACCGGCTTCGGCAATGTGATAACCTGAAATAGAAACACTGTAAAAATTCTTGACGTTGTGATCAATAAAATATTGCTGAACGTCTCCCATCAATTTTAACGAAAATTCTGTTGAGAATATGCATGTGTTTTGAGCCTGATCTTCTTTTAAAATATCGGCCTGAACAGTTCCTCTGACAGACGAGAGTGCTTTTGATTTGAGCTTTTCGTATACATCTGCAGGCAGTACTTGATCACCGGTTATCCCCAGGAGCAACAACCCCAAACCATTATGCCCTTGCGGCAGATCACCCTGATAACGCGGACGTTTTAAACCCTTACTTTCATACATTTGTTGAAGCTTTTCTTCAACGTTGTGTTCAAGTTTGTTTTCTTTAATATATTTTTCACACTGCTGGTCAATAGCTGCGTTCATAAAAAATGCACAAATGGTAGCAGCAGGACCATTGATGGTCATCGAAACAGATGTTCTTGGGTCGCAAAGATCAAATCCGGAATAAAGCTTCTTTGCATCATCCAAACAGCATACGGATACTCCCGAATTCCCGATTTTTCCATAAATATCTGGCCTGAAATCTGGATCCTCACCATACAAGGTTACACTATCAAATGCTGTTGATAGCCTGTTGGCGGGCATGTCCAATGACAAATAATGAAACCGGATGTTGGTTCTTTCAGGCCCTCCTTCGCCAGCAAACATTCTGGTTGGATCTTCTTCTTTCCTTTTAAATGGAAAAACTCCCGCTGTAAACGGGAATTCGCCCGGAACATTTTCTTCCATTGACCATCTTACAATTTCGCCCCAATCTTTGAATTTTGGTAAAACTACTTTTGGTATCCTGGAATGGGAAAGTGAGGTTGTAAATGTTGGCAACTCAATTGCTTTGTCCCGAACATGATAAACATAATTGTCAGCAGAGTAAAGTGCTTTTTTTGCTTCCCATTCTTCTATCAACTTTTTACAAGTTCCATCCAGTTTTAAAGCTGTTTCATTTAATACTTTTTCAAGCTCTTCCAATACTTGGGTTTTGTTTGGAAGATTTTGTTCTTTAACCGCCTTAATCGCATTTTGTAAGCTAAATAACGTTCTTGCTATTTCTGATTGTTTAAATACCCATTTTGTGTATTGACGATTGTTGTCAGTAATTTCAGACAAATATCTGATTCTTGAGGGAGGTATGATGTAAATTTTTTCACTCATACCTTCTGTTAACTTTGTTTCCGATTTTAAATTCGCTTGCGTTCTTTCGATGATTGTGAGCATGATTTTTTTGTACAAAGCATTCATACCCGGATCATTGAATTGCGAAGCAATTGTACCAATCACCGGCATCTGGTCAGTTGGGGCATCCCAAAGATTGTGATTTCGTTGGTATTGTTTTCTTACATCTCTCAGGGCATCCATCGCCCCTTTTTTATCAAATTTGTTAATTGCTATAACATCAGCAAAATCCAACATGTCAATTTTTTCTAGTTGTGATGCAGCCCCATATTCAGGAGTCATGACGTACAACGAGACATTAGAATGGTCGACAATTTCAGTATCTGACTGTCCAATACCGGAAGTTTCAAGTATAATAAAATCAAAATTTGCTGCTTTGAGGATATCAACAGCAGATTGGACATGTTTTGAAAGCGCGAGGTTTGACTGCCTTGTAGCAAGACTTCTCATATAGACTCGGTCACTGTTAATGGCGTTCATCCTTATCCTATCACCTAATAATGCTCCACCGGTTTTACGTTTTGAAGGGTCAACTGATAAAATAGCTATAGTTTTATCCTCAAAATCAATTAAAAATCTTCGCACAAGTTCATCCACGAGACTTGATTTTCCGGCACCACCTGTTCCTGTAACGCCGAGTACCGGAATAATTTTTTTACTTACCTCTTTTTGTAAATCTTCAACCCACTTTACATTTTCTTCCGGATAATTTTCAACTGCAGAAATTAATCTGGCGATGTTACGAGGATTTTTTGTGGCAACCGTTTTGACTTCACCATTTAAATTCTGCCCAATTGCATAATCACATTGTTGCAAAACATCATTGATCATGCCTTGAAGGCCCATTTTCCGACCATCATCAGGACTGTAAATTCTGGTTATTCCATGTTTATGCAAATCCTCTATTTCTGTTGGAAGAATGGTTCCTCCTCCTCCTCCAAATATTTTAATATGCCCAGCACCCTTTTCTTTAAGCAAATCATACATGTACTTAAAAAATTCATTGTGCCCACCTTGATATGATGTGATGGCAATACCTTGCACATCTTCCTGAATGGCGGTGTTGACTATTTCCTGAACCGATCTATTATGCCCCAGGTGAATGATTTCAGCTCCTGATGCCTGCATTATTCTGCGCATAATGTTAATGGCAGCATCGTGTCCATCAAACAATGACGCCGCAGTTACTAATCTAATTTTATGCTTCGGATGATAAGGGGCAGTTATTTCCATTCAATCAAATATTTTTTAAGGTGAATATTGAAATCAAAAATACGTTATTTAGCTTGAATAATCTTGACAACCTCTCTAAATTCACTGAGAATCATTGCTGTCGCTCCCCAAACTGTATATCCAAAAAAATCAAAATAAGGCACATCTTTCAAGACCATGCCATTATGTATTGCAATGTCTTTGCTTTTAATATATTCATCTTCCAGAAGCATACTAATTGGTATTTCTAATATTTCCTCAACTTCATTAGGTTGAAGTTTGTAACCACCAATATTTGAAGTATAGCCAACAAAAGGATGGACCTGAAAATTACTAACCGGAATATACAAATCTGAGAGTTGACCGATAATTTTAATTTTGTCAGCATTTACACCAATCTCTTCGAAAGTCTCTCGAATGGCGGTCGTTTGCAAATCCTCGTCACTTGGATCTTTACTTCCCCCGGGAAAACTTATTTGACCACTATGTTTATCCTCGGGATGAGTTGAAGTCCTCTTTGTTAATACAAAATGTGTTTCGTGGTTTTTTAAAAATAAAAGGATCAGCACTGAGGCTAATCTTGCTTGGCCTGGCTCAGCTGTGCTTCTGCCAAATCTTGACATGAGCATTTGGGCGCTTCTGCCGGGTTTATTGAAATGAATTGCTTTTTCAAGCTCAAGAATAAATTCAGTGGTCATCAACTGAAAAAGATTTCAATAATAAACCGAATAATAATCAATAGGGTTTAAACTTAAGCGTTTTCTTTATTGGACTGCTGCAGGTATTTTAGTATTGCCATGTGCATTGAAGGCGTCTCAGGTTCCGGGGCTTTAAGATTAAGGTGTAAGCCTTGATCTTGAATTGCTTGGATGGTACTATTACCAAAAGCTGCTAATCTTGTTGCGTTTTGCTTAAAATCAGGAAAATTGTCAAACAGCGATTTCACCGCCAAAGGACTAAAAAACACCAACATATCGTATGTGATATCTTTTAAATCTGAGAGGTCACTTGAGACAGTATTACTTATCAAAGATTCCTGATATTTGATTTTGTTTTCGTCGAGATAATTTAAGAGTTCTCTCGCTCCAAGATTAGAAGTCGGAACCAAAAAAGTTTCCGTGTCCCTAAACTTAATCAGATAATTTTTAAGGTCTGCTATAGATTTCTCTCCGGTAAA
>JAEUUM010000090.1 GCA_016787375.1 Saprospiraceae bacterium | reverse complement strand
AGAATTATACCTTTTGGCCCCTTCACACTTCACCCGGCAAATTTAGCCTTACATTATGGGCAATCTATCTTTGAAGGCATGAAAGCCTCAAAACAAATGGATGGCAGACCAGTACTGCTAAGACCAGAGCTACATTTGGATAGACTAAACGCTTCTGCTGTTAGAATGTGCATGCCGGAATTTCCTGAAGATATGTTCATGGATGCTCTGAATACATTAATCTCGATCGACAAAGACTGGATTCCAACCGTTGAGGGCAGTGCTTTATATATAAGACCATATATGTTTGCCACTGGTGAATTTATTGGAGTGCAGGCTTCCAATACATACAGGATGGTAATCTTTACGGGTCCTGTTGGACCATATTACAATAAACCAGTTAGATTGTTAGCTGAAGAAAAATATGTTCGAGCTGCACCAGGTGGTGTAGGTGAGGCGAAAACATGTGGAAACTATGCTGCTTCTCTGCTACCTGCAAAAATTGCTAAAGAAAAGGGATTTGATCAAGTACTGTGGTTAGACGCCTACGAATTTAAATATATTCAGGAAGTAGGTACCATGAACATTTTTTTTGTAATTGGTGACAAGATAATTACTCCTGCAACTGATGGCGCAATCTTGAAAGGTATTACACGAGCTTCGATTATAGAGCTCTTAAAAGACGAAGGCTATGAAGTGGAAGAGAGAAAAATCAGTATAGATGAGGTAGTTGAAGCTTTCCGTAATGGAACTTTAAAAGAGGCATTTGGTACCGGAACCGCAGCTTGGATAGCCCATGTTGCAGAAATTCAATACAAAGATATTACCATAACATTGCCTCCTGTTGAAGATAGAAAAATTGGCAAACTCGCTTATGACCTTTTAAGAGGAATAAGACTTGGAACTTTACCAGATAAACATCACTGGGTAGTGCCAATACATGACGCAGCTGTACCTGTTTAAAATCTATCAGTATTGAGGCATCAAAGGTTTGTTGTTAAGTATTTCATCAATTCTTTGCATCACGTTTTCGTCAAGTGTGTTTAAAACATTCAATGAACTGAGGGTTTCTTCGAGTTGATCAACTTTGGTAGCACCTAAAATAACGGTTGATACATTCTTATTTTTTAAACACCAGGCTATTGCCAGCTTTGGCAATGTAATGCCCAATTCATTAGCTAATTGATTGATATTCTTAACGATATTTAACCTTTCTTCGGTTATCGCACGTTCTTTTAACCAGGCATATTCCTCGAGACCAAGTCGGGTGTTGTCAGGAAATTTGGACAAATATTTTTCTGTTAAAATTCCTGAAGCAAGTGGGCTCCAAATTGTGGTTCCGAGTCCTACTGTCTTGTAGATTTGTGAGTATTCGACCTCGATTTTATCTCTGTGAAACATATTATATTGTGGCTGCTCCATTGTAGGGCCAATCAAATTGTTTGATTTTGCAACCATGTGGGCTTCCATTATTTCCTGAGCTGACCATTCAGATGTCCCCCAATAAAATATTTTACCTTGGGCAATGAGGTGGTTCATTGTAAAAACAACTTCCTCCATTGGAGTATTCTTGTCAGGTCTGTGGCAGAGGTACATATCTAAATAATCGACTTGCAATCTTCTTAATGCTGCTTCGCATGCTTCCCGAATATGTTTTCTATTTAATCCGGTTTGATTAGGCTTTTTGTTTCCGTCTCCAAAAAATA
>JAEUUM010000085.1 GCA_016787375.1 Saprospiraceae bacterium | reverse complement strand
GTCTTTGCAAAAAGTAAAATAATCTGTTTTTCCTTGTTGGTGTGCTTTAAGTTGAAATATAAACTTTTCACTATTACTAGTATCAGAAATTGTTAGTTCATAATATTTTGATAATGATTGAGTGCTGAAATTATTAGTTCCGAAATATTCTGTATGACTATCTTTAACCCAAGTTTCAAAACTTTTTACACCTAATTCTTTGATTTCCTGAATATATTTTGGAAAGTCTGCTCCTGATTTTACTTTTTTGTGAGCCTGTTCTATTTCTTCTAGTTTAAACATATGTTATTCAATTTTTCGTTGGTTTCGTGTCGCTGTACAATGACAACTAACGTGGGCATCTACGCATACCCACCTGCGCGAGCTTTGAGCGGTGGCTTTTGCGGCTGGTTGGCATAGATGTGTTGATGGGCGTTTACTCATTCGCATGGTTTCTTACCCGTTTTTAATAAGACTGTACAGCCCTATTCCAATGAAACCGATGCCCATAAGTATTGCTCCATAAAACAAAAACCTACCTTCCATAATTGCAGAGAGGAATAGTCCAATGCAAAGAATAACAACACCTTTTATGATGTAGCCAATATCTTCATTTCTACTTTTACGCTTAAAATTGGATATTCGCTCATCTCGTTCTTCTTCGGTTTCTTGCTTTTTGGGTTCTTCTTTTATTATCCCTCTTTCCCTTAATATTTGACCTGCATCAATAGCTATTTGCATATTTTTTAGAAAATCTTCTTGATTTGGTCTGTCGCCATTTTTGGTTATTCCCTTCATAAAGCCTATCGCTTTTTGGTGCACTTCTTGAAGTTCAGCATCATTCAAAAGTTTTAATTCTTCCAAGTTCATCTATTCCGTATTTTTGTTGAAATGTTGTTATGTGGTAAATTTCAAATGCTTTGCCTAATTATCTAAATATCAATCGATTAATATTTGGATTTCTTGATGAGTAATTGATTTTGAGAATACCTGATGAACCTGCATTTGCATAATCATATTCTCCTACTTCACATTTTACTTGCTGTTGAGCACCATTTTGGTCTTGAAACTGAACAGTCAAATAATAAACGTAGTTCACTTTGCCTCTTTTTGCAGGCAAAGTTGTATAATCCTTATTTACAACTACCGCATTGGCAATAACTCCATATTCTTTTAGTTCTTTCTTTACCCGAGTGTCTGTATCCGTAATCCCTAATACCAAAACACCTATTAGTGCCATAAACCCAAAAACTCCATTGAATAACATTTTCCACATCTTGAACTCTGGTCCACTCGGATTAGGGATGAGAGAAACCATACTCACTCCAATCCAAGCCATTGCTCCAAAACCCATTATGATGGCTATATTGGCTGTGGAAAGCCCGTTCAGAGGCAAAAACTTTGCAAGTAAAAATGCCAACAGGATAAGCCCAATTCCAATGTGTCATTTGTTCATAAATTTTATTTTTTTAATTTTAGTTACTACCATAGTCAAGGGCTTGACGATTTGGCGGATCTTAGCACAGAAGTTCAAAAAAATTCCTGCTGTTGAACCTTGCACAAATGTCTCATACGAAGCACTTCAGCCGCCATATTGCCAAACCAAAGTTATCAGCTGTTATTCTTTGTTTTCCAATATTTTTAATAGTCTTTGGTTCAAATATAGTTTCTCTTTTCCCACTTTTTCTGATTTCAAAAAGCCGTTTTCTTCCAATGCTATCAAATAGTTTCCAACGGTTTTTAAGTTTCCAATATTTTCGTCAATCAAATGTTGGCGTTTGGTATATGGTAAACGAAATAAAATTTCAGTTAATTCTTTTGAATAAACTTTTGGTAACTTCTTTTTGATTTCGGTTGCAGTTTCTTCCATAGCCACTGTGATTTTATTTAGTCTTTTTAAACCTTTATTTGCAGTTACTTCAATCATATCCAACATATACAATATGTAGTCTTCCCACTCGTTTTTTTCAGTTACATCTCTTAAGCATCTATAATATTCAGCTTTGTTTTTAATGACATATTCGCTCAAATAGATGGCTGGTGTGTCCAATAAACCTGAAATTTTCAGATACAACAAGAGTAAAATTCTTCCTGTTCTTCCGTTACCGTCCGAGAATGGGTGTATAGCTTCAAATTGATAGTGCAATATGGCCATTTTTATTAAAGGGTCTATTGTTTCATCTTCGTTTATGAACTTTTCTAAATTGGCTAATTTCTCACGTATAATCTGTTCGCCACTTGGCGGGGTGTAAATTACTTCGCCTTGAGTGTTGCTCAATGTTGTTCCTGGTGTATTTCGTATTGAAGCATTGTTTTGTTTAATGCACTGAACAATTTTGACACAAAGATTGGTTGTTATAAATGGTTTTGTCTTTAATTCTTCTAAGCCTAACCAAAGTGCTTCCTTGTAGCTTAATACTTCTTTTGTAGCAGAGTTCTCTATTTTTCTGTCAGTAACTAATGATTTGTAGAGTTCATCGTTTGTTGTAATAATGTTTTCTACTTCCGAGCTAGCTTTAGCTTCTAGTAAATAAATCGTGTCTAAAAACAGAGTAGGATTGGGTAAATTGAGTATAGTCCCATTAAGTTGAGCCAATGCTCGTCCTGCCGAAATAGTTTTTCGAAGTATCTGTTTGGTTTCTATGTCTGCTTTTGGTGGCAGTAATGGCAAGTCGTTATACGGAACTTTTCGGTCAAATTTTTCCATTATGGTCAGATGTAAGTTTTACTCTTGTTGTTAACACAAGGGTAAAAATACTAAATAATTACTCTCGTTGTTAAAATGAAGGTAATAATTACTCTCGTTCAACTTTCAAAGAGTTTGTCATCGGTGAGCTGTCTTGTTGTAATAGCCGCTAACGGTCTGCAGCTACCCGAAGTGCGGGAGTTTGAAGACGAAATTAATTTAAAAAATGAAGTTCGAATTATAAAGAAATTGTCATTAGGAGAAGAATGCCCGCCTTTTGGGTAGGTGCTGTTGATGGCTGGTGTTTTATGTTTTTGTATTGTCAATTGTTTCACTTCTTTTCTTCTTGTAATTCACTTCAACATTCGGATTTAATATCTTAATATCATTAATAAATTCAAACTTATCTTTAGGTGAAATTAGAACAGAGCCAAATTTTCCGCAATTTATTTCAAGTCTGTCAAGCGAAGTCGCTGGAGAACTAAGGGGATTGTTGGTTTCGGTAATCTTTATTATAGTTATAATTTCAATCGTCTTATTGAACAAAAAACCACATTTAATAATCAGTTTGTCACTCTCAATTGTGTAGTTTGTAGTCAAGAAAATATGAATAATAAAAAGGATTACAGGTAAAAGAATTGCAATTCCAATCCAGCTTGGTTTTTCCGCTATTGTCACAGCTAAAACTGTCCCGAAAATAAGAACAAGAGGAATTACTAATTCAAGGCCGATTTTTGAGTTATAAATTTTCTTCATTTCAAAATATTCTTTTTTAGTGACGTGTCTTTTTACACTTGCCACCAACGTTCCCACGCTTGGCGAAGGCGGGGATTTTTAGCACTAAACTTCATTAGATGCATAAAGCTTGATTTTAGCACTTCACTGTCATAGAAGCACGAAACCCCCGCTTTTTTGCAAAACCGCTCCTATGTTTACATTTTCTTAAATTTATCTTTTAAAAAGGTCAAAACATATTGAAAGAACAAAGGCAGAATAAGATAGTCAAACCCTTCAAGCACAAAGCTTTTCTAACACGCTTATCCCTGCCTTCTTTCTTTCCTTATGCTGTACAGTTCGTAAAGCGTTTCAAGCTTG
>JAEUUM010000193.1 GCA_016787375.1 Saprospiraceae bacterium | reverse complement strand
TTAATTGTATTTGCACGATTGAGTCACAACCGTTCCACCCCTGACCGGCAAGATTTTCAAATCCTGACGGATTGTTAACGTCGTACACCTTACCATTGATGGTAATGCTTTCGCCGTTACAGAGGGTTTTTGTCAATTGTCCTGTATTTATGCTATAAAATCCAATTTTCACATTCAAAACTGAATCACAGCCTGCAGTGCTGCCACCCGGAAAATTAAAACTTCCGGATGTATTGTTCGCATCAAATACGGTTCCATTTATTACTATGCTCGTTCCGGGACAGATGTTTTTATTTAAATTTTCCACTACTGTTTGAACAAAATTTAGTGAAATAACAATGGTGCTATCACAGCCATTATAGTTGCCACCCGGAAGTGTTTCGATGCCATTGGGATTCGTTTCTGAATAAACATTACCGTTTACTATCAAAGTTTGACCTATGCACAAGTCTTTTTTAAGATTATTGATTGTTGGCGTTCCGACAAAGATATTTACATCATCTGTCATATTGTTTGTACAATATTTGTCTTTTATTTGAGTGATTGTATAGGTGCTAAAACCTTGTCCATTATTGATTGGCGGGCAATAATTATAAGTAATGTTGCTACCTGTACCATTGGCTGCAAGATTTTGAGTGCCTAGGTTTGTTGTAAGTTTGAAGTTTACATCAAACGGCCCATTTCCAAATAATGTCGAATTTAAATCGATACAATCACCAACACAAATTTTTGAATCCAATGGGGTACTTACTGTTGGAAAATCATGAAAAACGACAGGTGTTCCTATTGCAGTCTGAAGACATTCATCTGTCAAATCAATTGAGCCCGGAGGATTTTCCTTGCCCACAATAGCCGAGATATAATATGCAACTTCAGGAGTCATACCCGTTACGAATCCAAAAATCGGAGAAGTATTTTGTGCCCAGATTTTGCCGGGAGAGTTGCCTGAATTTTCATGTAGAATATACAAAACGATATCATTTGCACCAAGGGATTGTCCTGTTGCATCATAAGTTGCCTGGACATTACCATCAATACACGCATGCAATGTTGTTTGGTCCATTTTACCTGCAGTGTTGAAACAGTTACACTTGATATTGTTGCTGATGGTGTCAATACTACAACCAGTCGAATCTTTTATTATAAACTGATACGTTGTGCCTCCCATCATAGAATTACTTGTAAAAACTGAATCATTTAAAGTACCTGCACCAATAATGGTCCAGGTTTTTGGGTCACCTCCTGACAAATTAAAACTTACATCGTACGTGTTACCGGGATAGCAGGTCTCCACAAGGTTTTGTATTTTAATTTTTGTAGAAACTAAAATCGTATCTTGACCGGTTATTTTGGCCATACAGCCCTGATCGTCAGTCATTTCTTTTAAACCAACAATTGTGTTGCCATTAACTACTACCGGCAAAAAATAAACATTTTTGGAAGTGCTTATTTCAGGCTGCGGCTTACCATTTAAAAAGTGCGTAAACTTGAAATCAGGGTAACCATTTAAAACAATAGGAATCAAGACCGTGTCACCTTCACATGCCTTAAGTTTAATGTCTGAAAGTGAAGCTTTTGGCGCATCAACTTCGATGTTAGAGATTCCACTGACTTTACCTGAACAGTTGTTTTTGTCAAACACATCGCTTAATGTAACAATTATTGAATTGTTTGGTGTGAGTTTCAGAATGTATGGATTTGCCGAAGTTGTGATTACGTTCCCAAAAAATCCATTTATTTCATACGTAAAAGTGTAGGGAGCTGTGCCTGTAAAATTGACCGGAATTGAGACTGATTGCCCTTGGCAAATGGTAAAATCCCCTGAGATAGTGGAGCTCACTTCAGGGTTAAAGCTAAGATTAACATTCACAGTACTGTCACAACCTATGTAACTTCCCCCTACAATCACTTCCTGCCCGGTTGGGTTGTTAATGTCATATACATTTCCATTAACCAATATACTCTCAAAACTGCAAAGTTTTTTGGTGATGTTTGTTACAGGACAGGATACAAATATCGAATACTGAGGTGTAA
>JAEUUM010000605.1 GCA_016787375.1 Saprospiraceae bacterium | reverse complement strand
CACCAGACCTAACTGGTTTCTCGCCTGTGTATTTTAGAAATACTTCGTTTAAAAATGCAGGTCTTCAAACTTTTGATTTTTATCAGTCTTTTGATTGGAATGGAACGGATAATATAATTGTAGAAATTTCATATTCAACGGTCACAGGTGCTCCTCCTGTAACTTTGCTTGCACATGATACCGGTTTAAACCAGACAGTTTCATCATACTCAACTGACGGTGCACTGAGTTTCTCAGGCGCAGGAAATGTTGATATTCCTTCAGTAAAATTTCCTGACATATCCAATGAGATTACAATTTCATTCTGGTGTTATGGTAATCCTTCAATTATGCCCGCACAAAGCACCGTTCTTGAAGGCGTTGATGGTAAAAATTCCCGTCAGGTAAATATTCATTTGCCTTGGGACAATAGCAATGTTTACTGGGACTGTGGTGGCTCAAATGGCAATTATGACCGAATAAACAAAGCAGCAAACAACACTGACTTTGAAGGCGCATGGAATTATTGGGCATTCACAAAAGATGCAGTATCCGGAAATATGAAAATCTTCCTAAACGGTAAACTGTGGCACAGCGGCACCGGTCTCAAACGCCCAATCGACCTTAAATCACTCAAATTAGGAAGTGGTACAAACGGATCTCCTGCCTATTACGGTGAACTTGATGAACTTCGTATTTGGAATAAAGCATTGGATGAAGCAAGCATTAATGGTTTGATGTTTAATGATATTACTCCGGCGCATCCGTTTTATTCAAGTTTGTTGTATCAATATTCAATGGACGAGGAACAAGGCACAAAATTATTTTCAAAATTACCTGGGGGAGAACAAGCAGTCATCAATGTACCTAATTGGAAATCCCTGAAAGGTAAAGATTTATATAAAAATTTCAAGCTAAACACTTTGCGTCCTGATGTTGTCTTTGAAAAAGGAAATTTTAACATTCAAGATCAAATAATCCAAGTTGTGGATTCTGTCCAAAACTCTCCAAACAGAGTAATACATTATGGCGTAATAGGCTCTACTTTGGTAGGATTAGATACAAGCTATGTCTATAGATCCGGTGCCCAATACGTTTATGATGAGTCAGGCGCAATAATTGATTCCATAATCCTAAAATCAGATGGTGTAATCAACATTCAAAACCTTGAACATTATACAAAGAATCCATCAAAGTTCGAATTACTCTCCTTGGTAACACCATATGGTAACGGACTTAATCTTGGACAAGCAGGCAAAACTTTCACTTTTGATGTAACAGACTACGAGCCAATACTTAAAGGTAAAAAACTGCTCTCACTGGAATATGGTGGTGAATTTCAGGAAGAAATTGACATAAAGTTTCTATTCATCAAAGGCACACCACCTGCCAAAATTTTAAATATTCAAAATATATGGCCTGAAGGACGAGGTTATTTTAATCAGATCCAAACTGACAAAGTTTTTGAACCGAGACAATTAAAATTAAACGAGGAAGCCAGTAACTTTAAGATTAAATCAGCTGTTACCGGCCATGGCCAAAATGGAGAATTCGTACCAAGAGAACATTATATTGATATCAACGGTGGTGTTCAGGACTTCACATATGATGTTTGGAAATACTGTGCAAAGAATCCGATTTTCCCTCAGGGAGGAACGTGGGTATTTGACCGGGCTGGGTGGTGCCCGGGTGCGGCAACTGACGTTCATGAGTTCTATTTAACTGATCAGGCACAACCGGGTAGTGACATAGTAATTGATTATGGTATTAATGGGCCTGATTTGACAGATGCCAACTACCTTGTATCAAACCAATTAATAAGTTACAGCAATTTTAATTTTCAAAATGACGCAGCCATTGAGAACATTTCCAGACCAAACAATAAGGCAGTAGAATTTGAAAGGCTAAACCCCGCCTGCAACACACCAACCGTTCTGGTAAAAAATACTGGCGCTCAAACAATCCAAAGTATTGAATTCGAATACGGCATCCAAGGCGGAACAAAACTTAAATATACATGGACTGGTCAACTATTGCCATTGAGGAACATTGAAATCGTCTTACCGGTAACATCAACTTCTTTTTGGTTTAATAATGGAGGCAAAAAGATATTCACTGCTTCTATCACAAAAGTTAATGGACAAACAGACGACTATTCAGAAAATAACTCTGCCTCTTCAAGTTACTCTTCCGTACCTGAATATAGTTTCACAGATCCATTAAGGGTAAAACTCGTAACAAATGCTAAAGGTGCAGATAACAGCTACACAGTTAAAGACGGTCAGGGTAATATCCTCTTGAGTAGAAACAACCTAAACAACAACACTACATACACCGATGAAATAAATGTTCCAAATGGCTGTTACACTTTATATTTCGAAGATTCAGAGGGAGATGGTCTATCTTTTTGGTATTTTCCGGACTATGGATCAGGTACATTAAAACTTGAAAGGCTCTTAAATGGAACAACCGCTGTTGGATTACAGAATTTTAATCCTGATATGGGTGGTGGACTTCAATTTGACTTTGTAAGAGGGAAAGTCACTGCCACCGAAGATGAACCCACAGGTTACACCTTGCTAAGTGTCTGGCCAAATCCAAGTTCTGATGAGTTAAATATCGAATTGCATGGTTTTGAGCCGGGTAAGTGGGACATTAGTATTGTTGACCTAGCAGGCAGAACGGTCAGTTTTAAGTCGACCAATGTATTTGCTGAAAAAGATATCATTAAACTCAACATAGTTGATATTTTGCCTGGAATGTATTTCCTCAATTTGAATAACGGGAAAAAATCATGGGTAAAACAGGTAGCAATCCAACGATGATATAAATAAAAATAGCCTGCAAGACAAAACTTGCAGGCATTTTTAACCGTCATTACTTAACAACAACCTGGCTCACAACAAGTTGCAGGTTTTGAACCATAAACTGTGATGCTGTATATACCAACTGAGCCATTACGATATTCAGATATTTCCTCCGGGGTGAGGTATTCACTCAAAATTTCATCAGGTAGTTGTATTGCTTTTTCCTTCTGAACAGAAACTTGGTCGAATCCTGTATCGGTAATAATTTGAAGGTAGTTCTCCATTTGGATGGCCCCTGAAACACAACCTGCATACATTTCTGCATCATTTTTGAGTTTTTCAGGCAATTCACCTTTGATTACTACATCTGATATTGAAAAATGGCCTCCAGGCTTCAATATTCTGTAAATCTCTTTAAATGCTTTATTTTTGTCCGGAACAAGATTAAGAACACAATTGCTTACAACCACATCAGCCTTGTTTGCGCCCATCGGTATTTGCTCTATATCACCATGCCTAAATTCAACATTATTAAAACCTAGTTTGTCTGCATTTTCCCTTGCTTTCTCAATCATGGCATCTGTCATATCAATGCCAATAATTTTTCCACTCTCTCCTGCAATCTCTCTTGCAACAAAGCAATCATTACCTGCACCGGATCCTAGGTCAACGACTACGTCACCTGCTTTGATTTGAGCAAATTCAGTTGGCAAACCACATCCTAAACCCAAATCGGCATCAGAATTGTAACCCTTAAGTTTAGAATAGTCATCTGCAAATACCGCATAATCTACTGTAGAGCACCCTCCGACGCCGCAACAAGATGTTTCATTTTGCAATTTTGTCTGATTTGCAATTTCACTGTATTTTTCTTTTACAAGATTTTTTAACAATTCTGAATTTTCCATAATTAATATTTTAATTTTAATGATTAACAACAAGTTTTAGAATCAGATTTTGGTGGGCAGCAAATATTTCCTACCAAAACTTGAAATTTTGCCCAATTATCCTTGTTTATGCAATAACAAATGGTATTTCCTTCTATTGATCCTTTAATGATACCAGCTAATTTAAGTTCCTTTAAATGTTGGGAAATAGTAGGTTGTGCCAATGGAAGTTCATTTACTATATCACCACAAATACACGAATCAACCTTTTGAAGATACTCTAAAATTGCAACTCTGGCTGGGTGAGACAATGCCTTCGCGAATGTAGCTACTTCAATTTGCCTCTCATTGAAATGATCCGATTTACTGATTCCCATGTACTTAATTTATTTATTTATCGCAATATTTCGATATTACAATATTAATTCAAAATTATTCTTAGAATTTTAGGAAACTTTAACAAAAATCACCACAATTCAGAAAAAACAGAAGGGAGTTGTATAAGCAATTCTAATGAAAGCCACCTTTATCAAAAATAAATGTAAAATCATTTAGTCCCATTTTGTGGAGTCTAATGCTTTTTGGCAAAGTCAAATATTGCCTTGGCGGCTCGCTCTGATGCACCTGCATTTCCCAATTTTTTACGCAATTCGGTATAAATCTGAGTCAACTGCAATTGTTTATCGGACTGAAGTAATTTGGTTAATTCTTGCGTTAACCGCACTTCATTCATTTCATCCTGGATAAGTTCGGTAACAACCTCTCTGTCCATGATCAAATTAACAAGACTGATGTACTTGATTTTAATTAATTTTCTTGCAAGCAAATAGGATAATTTTTCGCCTTTATAGCAAACTACTTGGGGAACACCAATCAACGCTGTTTCTAGTGTGGCTGTCCCGGATGTTACCAATGCCGCAAAAGCATTTTGCAAAAGAGAATATGTTTTACCTCTGAACCGTTCCACATCAGGATAATTGGTGAGAAATTCATCATAAAATGAATCATTTATTGCCGGAGCGCAAGCAATAGCAAAATGATAGGATGGAAATTTTTTGGTAACATTCAACATTACCGGCAGCATTCGCTTTATTTCTTGTTGTCTGCTTCCCGGTAGCAGGGCAATTGTTTTTATGTTGCCATTTGTCTTATCCTCTGTGTGCAGCTTTTCGGGCACAACATCTAACAACGGGTGGCCGACAAAAGTCACCGGAAACTGATATTTATTGTAAAAATCTTGTTCAAAAGGTAAAATCACCAACATCAGGTCAACATTCTTCTTGATCTGATGAACCCTTGATTCGTGCCATGCCCATATTTGGGGCGAAATATAATACACTACTTTAATGTTATATTTCTTTGCCCATTTGGCAATTCTCAAATTGAATCCTGGGTAATCAATCAATATAAGTACATCGGGCCCCCAATCAAGAATGTCTTTTTTACAAAAGCTTATATTTCCTAATATTGTTCTTAAGTTGAGCAGCACTTCAGAAAAACCCATGAAAGCAAGATCTTTGATGTGTTTTACAACGGTGACACATGAAGCTTGCATAAGATCACCACCCCACCCACGAATTTGGGCGCTATTATCTGCTTTAGCCAAATATTTTACAAGATTAGAGGCGTGCAGATCACCGGAAGCCTCCCCTGCTATTATATAATACTTCATTACATTTGACTCATGATTTCCCCACTAAATCTGATAACCCACAAAACCCCTAATAAAGCAGTAGCAATAACAATCCCTCTCATAGACAAGTCGTACCGCAATTTCTTATAGTAATTTACTAAAAATATATTGACACAAATCCCAACTAGATAAACAGTACGTGGACGAACTGCAGGATTAGCACTTCCCTCACCTCCACCTAATCGTATTATTTGCTC
>JAEUUM010000603.1 GCA_016787375.1 Saprospiraceae bacterium | reverse complement strand
AAAGTAAAAAACAATATAGTTCCACATTCCATACGCTCGATGAATCTATCAGTTTTAAATCTCGGTATGTGATTCCACCCAACCCGACCATGCTAGAGGGTAAAATGAAGGCATTTTGATATAAAAAACGTTAACATATTTATGAAAATATCTTTTATATTTGTCTAGAACAAAAGTAAAACGAATGAATCTCCAATATATGAATTTAGTACGTGTTTTCACCCAGATATGGGTGGATATACGCAATTGAATTGCGTATAATTTGAGAGTTACCGGCAAGCATACACAACGACATTCAAACAATTAAAAAACGACATAAATGGAACAAGAATTAGAAGAAACAGTAGAACAAAAGTGGTATGAAGACGACAATGACGATGATATTGGATACTCGTTTAAAGAGTATGATGTAACATCAACTCCAAACGACTTTAACACCAAGACAATTATTGACTTTATTGAATCTGGACTTTTCAAAATTCCTGGCTTTCAACGCAATTACATTTGGGACTTAAAAAGAGCTTCAAAACTCATTGAATCAATAATTATTGGACTGCCTATTCCACAAGTCTTCCTTTACGAAGAAAGTAAAAACAGCTACTTAGTTATTGATGGACAACAACGACTATTGACACTTTATTTTTTCTTTAAGAAACGTTTTCCGAAAAAAGAGAAACGTTTTGAGTTGCGTCAAATATTTGATGATAATGGTAAGTTTCCCGATGAAATTCTTCATAATGACGACTACTTCGAAGATTTTAAGTTAAAATTAAACGAAGCTTCACAACCTGAAAAAAACAAACTTCACGGCATTAGTTATCCAACATTAGGAGAGTTTAAAACAAGTTTCGACTTAAGAACAGTTAGAAACATAATGATTAAACAAAACTTTCCAACGGACGATGACTCTGCAATGTTTGAAATTTTTAACCGACTTAATTCTGGTGGTGTTGTTTTAAAACCACAAGAAATAAGGACAAGTTTGTATCATTCTAAATTCTATAACCATTTATACAAACTCAATTTGAATGAAAACTGGCGGTCTTTACTGAATAAATCAGAGCCTGATATTCATATGAAAGATGTCGAAATTTTGCTCAGGGGTTTTGCAATGTTGTTAGCTTCTGATGACTATCGTCCATCAATGACAAGATTTTTAAATGAGTTCTCAAAAAAATCAAGAAACTTCAAACCAGAGTCCTTACCCTATTTCCAACAACTTTTTGAATCATTTTGTGAGAAGGCCGTTGCCTTAAACCAAAAAATGTTTGTCTCTAAATCCGGTAAATTCAGTATAACAGTTTTTGAATCAATTTTTGTTGCATTATGCTCAGATGCTGCGAAAAAAGAAAGCCTTGATATTAAAGTGACAACTAATGTAACAATTGAGTTACTTAAATCAAACTCTGATTTCATAAAAGCATCACAAGACAATACGGCTGGTAAAGGTAATGTTGAATCGAGACTAAGAATTGCTAAAGAAATTATTGGATAATACTGTTT
>JAEUUM010000180.1 GCA_016787375.1 Saprospiraceae bacterium | reverse complement strand
CTTTGCAGCTGCTAGAATTGCCTGTTGAGAATTTAATACAGGTTTTACCGAATTAATTTTGCTGGAGATTCCAGGTATAAACCTATTTCCGGTGAAAACAACTTTGCCCTCTTTTGACAAGGTAAAATTCATAATTGCATTCAAAATTTCAATACCTTGATATCTTTGAATAAAATAGATGTTCGTCATACCATTTTGTGAAGAATAGCTTTGGTCGCTAACCACAACATCTTTGATATCTTGACTGGTTAAATCCCATTTTTTGTATTCTTGCTCCATTTGTCTCAGAGCAATGTCCATTGGGGATTGGAGTTGTGCGAAACCAGAAATGCTTATAAAAAGCAACAAAAGCACACTACCGAGTTGTAGAATTTTTTTCATTTATTATTTTGCGTTTTTTGATGATGAGTAAATTTTGCTCAAATGTTAAATCAAAATTAAGATAAATAAGTATATCAGGAAACATTTTATCTTTACAAATAATGACAAATAATAGCAAAAACGTAATAATAATAGGAAGGAACCCGGTTTTGGAAGCGCTGAATGAAAGTACTGACATTGAAAGGGTATACTTATTGCAGGGAATTACCGGCGAATTTGAAAAAATACTGCGCCATTTATGCCGTAAAAAAGAGGTGCCGTTGCAGGTAATACCCAAAGAAAGGATGTCTAAATTTTCAACGGCCAACCATCAAGGTGTTGTTGCACTAAAAACATCTATTCCATATTATAAAGTTGAAGATGTTGTGGCGCATTGTTATGAAAATGGCAAAATGCCTCTGTTGTTAATATTGGACGAAATTACAGATGTAAGAAATTTGGGTGCAATTGCCAGGTCAGCTCTCAGTTTTGGCGCTGATGCATTGATTGTACCCACAACTGGCAGTGCACCAATCCAGTCTGACTCAATAAAAGCATCTGCTGGGGCATTGTTAAAGTTGCAAGTTTGTCGCTCTACCAGCTTAGTAAACACAGTCAAATATCTTCAGGATTGCGGCATTACAGTGATGTCTTCAAGTTTGGAGGCCAAAACGCCATTAGCTTCATTAGATTTGAATTTACCTCTGGCGATTGTGGTTGGATCAGAAGATGAAGGGGTGAAAGAGCATTTGCTTAGAATGTCTGATCAACGTTTTATCATTCCTCAACTTCCTGAGATGGAGTCCTTGAACGTATCTGTGGCTACAGGTATCATACTATATGAAGTGTACAAGCAAAGACTTGGAAGTTAGCCGAGTATTACATTGGATTTGTGTATTATTTATAAAATCTGAAGTTAAAGTAATCAATCAATCTTTGTTGAAAGTAAATAGATTACAATTTCCCAATATTTACAAAAGAATAATATTGTTTAGGTATACCGTATCAAGTTTATGTCGTTAACTTTGCTTTTTTAAAATCAAATATCTATGGATTTTATTCTTGAATTGCTAAAATTTACCATACCCGGATTGATTGTTTTTTTGACTGCTTATTTGGTTTTGAAACAATTCCTCGACCATCAGCAACAAATGAAAATGATGGAGATAAAACAAGAAGCAAGTTCAACTACATTGCCATTGAAGCTTCAAGCTTATGAGAGACTGTCATTATTTTGTGAGAGAATTGCAATTCCATCACTAATTTTGAGGCTCAATACACAAGGTTTAAATACTCAAACGCTGCGTTATTCTTTGCTAATTAGTATTCAAAAGGAGTTTGAGCACAATATTACTCAGCAAATGTACGTCTCTGAACAACTTTGGAAGATAATCAAAATTGCAAGTGACCAGACTGTGGACACCATCAATTTATTGGCATCACGAATTGACCCTAACAGCCCATCTGAACTATTTGTTGAAGCATATTACAAGTTTGCAGAAGAGTCAAAAATGGAACCACTCGAAAAGGCATTGGCTGCGATAAAACAAGAAGCTGCAATGTTGTTAGGTTGATCAGATTAAATTGTCAAAATGAAAAAGTTCGCTTATTTAAGCATTATTTTCTTGATTTCCTGTTCCCCAAAAATCTGGCACAAAACAGCAATATCCTCTTCAAATACACGAATAAATGAGTCTGCTTCGTCTGTAGACTCTTCATTGGTTAGATTGATTTTGCCATACAGAGTAGAACAAGAAAATAAAATGAACTCCAAGGTTGGCGAAAATGAATCGAAACTTGAAAAAGGAAAACCTGAGTCGACTCTTACCAATTGGCTTTCAGACATTGTTGAGGAATCTGTGAAGTTGAAAACTGCGGACAATATTGACGGCACCCTAATGAATTATGGAGGCATCAGGTCAAATTACCTCGCTAAAGGTGATGTTACTTTGGGTAATGTCTTTGAGTTAATGCCGTTTGATAATCTTGTTGTAGTGTTAAGGATTACAGGTACTCAACTTAGTGTATTTTGTGATCATGTTGCCGTGTCAGGGGGGTGGCCTGTCAGTAAATCAGTAAGGTTTACCATTAAAGATAAAAAAGCAAACAATATTACAATTAAAGGAGAACCTTTGGTAGCTGATAAAATATACAGAATTTGTGTGCCCGACTACATTGCCAATGGTGGAGACGATTGTGATTTTCTTAAATCAATACCACAAACAACATACAAATACCTGTTGAGAGACGCAATCTTGGATGGTATTAAACGAACAACATCCAAAGGCGATAAGATTACTTCTGCGCTGGATGGAAGGTTAAACATTTCAAATTAAGGCTATGAAAAGGCGTCATTTTATTAAAAAAATTAGCCTGGGTACCATACTTGCAGGCTCGGGTATCCTATCACCAGATGTATTTGCAAATCCTAAATTATTCAAATTAACCATTTTGCATACCAATGATACTCACAGCCGTATTGATCCTTTTAAGATGGATGGGGGGTCAAATCAAGGGCTCGGAGGAGTAGCGAGGCGAGCTGCACTGATTAAGAAAATTCGCTCTGAGGAATCAAATGTATTGTTATTGGACAGTGGAGATATCTTTCAGGGTACACCATATTTTAATTTATTTGGAGGCGAAATAGAGTTTAAAGCCATGACAAACATGGGTTATGATGCCTCAACAATGGGAAATCATGATTTTGATGGGGGAATGGACGGATTTGTAAAACAGTTGACACATGCTTCTTTCCCTTTTATTTGTTCAAACTATGATTTTTCAGACACCCCAATTCACAGAAAAACCTTCGAATACAAAATCTTTAAAAAGGGGGATCTAAAAATCGGAGTATTTGGTTTGGGTATAGAGCTTGATGGATTGGTGCCTAAGGACAGCTTTGGGAATACTCGGTATTTGGATCCGGTCACAAGAGCCTCAGAGGTATCCAGACTGCTAAAAAAAGACCTTGATTGTGATTTGGTAATATGCCTTTCCCATCTCGGGTACAAATATGATTCACCAAAAATTGACGACATCAAACTAGCAAAAAATACAGAGAACATTGATATAATCTTAGGTGGGCATACACACACTTTTTTGAATAAACCTGATGTCCAGATTAACAAGAGTGGTCAAAAGGTGGTTATCAGTCAGGTAGGTTTTGCAGGAATCGTTTTGGGTCGTCTCGACATATTTTTAGAAAAGAATAAGAAAGAAGTATGTATCAGTTGCAATAATCATCAAATAAATAATCTAATAGATTGATTATGAAATTATTGTATTGTTTTATGTAAAGTCATTTATTAAAATGAAAGGCGCTAATACTGATAATCAAACGTATATGAAGCACCTTTATTTTTTTAAAAAATTAATTCAATTTTCATTTTTTTATTAAGATAATTTTAGCAAAATTTGCATCCCCGTGAACATTGAACAATGACTGAATACGGAAATAATTAGAGGGTGGAATCCCGGAATCTGAGATGATTCCAATAAGGCAAAACTGCCTTGCATTTTAAAGTAGTTTTTATAATAAAGCCCGAAAAGGCATAATCGATCTGAAACAAACATGGTAAACGACCACAACATCGTATGGGGAAACTGTCTGCAGACTATAAAGAATCATGTGTCTGCCCAAAGTTTTAAAACATGGTTTGAACCTATCAAACCGCTCAGATTAGAGAATGAATCTCTAACCATTCAAGTACCAAACAAGATATTTTATGAATGGCTTGAAGAACATTTTGTTACACTTCTCAAATCTACCATCAGAAAAGAACTTGGAGAAAAAGCGAAACTAGAGTACCAAATACCAATAAACAAATCTACCACACCAAATAATGGCCACAGATCAAAACACTCTGATGAAGCCATACCTGGTATGGTCTCCTCTGATGCTATTAAAAATCCTTTTGTAATACCAGGAATTCGCAAATATAGAATTGACCCTCAATTAAACCCAATTTATGTTTTTGATACACTCATAGAGGGAGATTGTAACAAGTTGGCTCGGTCAGCAGGGTTAGCAGTTGCCAAACAGCCAGGGGGTACCGCTTTCAACCCGCTTGTTGTTTATGGCAATGTCGGGCTTGGGAAAACTCACCTTGCAC
>JAEUUM010000179.1 GCA_016787375.1 Saprospiraceae bacterium | reverse complement strand
TCATGCAAACGAGAGATGTCCGGTTTTTCCGACCACTGCTAAGAAGTTTCACAAAAATTTTACTGACCCTGCAAAAGCAACCGGAACTGAGGATGAAATCCTGGATCAGTTTAGAAAAGTCAGAGATGAAATCAAGTTTTTTTGCATCGAATTTATAAAACAACATTTAAACGATACTTATGTCAGCTAATAATTGTACATCTGGATCAGAGCGAAAAAAATTAAGCTTTTTCGACCGCTATCTCACTTTGTGGATATTCTTGGCAATGGCAATTGGCGTAGCATTAGGTTATTTTTTGCCTTCATCTGTGGATTTAATTAACAATTTTACTTCAGGAACCACGAATATTTCCCTTGCAGTTGGTTTGATACTGATGATGTACCCACCTTTAGCAAAAGTTAAATACGAGAACTTGGGCGAAGTTTTTAAGAATACAAAAGTGCTTACAGCCTCACTTTTGCTGAACTGGGTTGTAGGTCCACTGCTGATGTTTTTTCTTGCCTTACTCTTCTTGCATGCTTATCCTGAGTACATGATTGGGTTGATATTAATTGGTTTGGCACGCTGCATAGCCATGGTCATCGTTTGGAATGAACTCGCAGACGGAAACAGGGAATATGCCGCCGGTTTAGTTGCTCTGAACAGTATTTTTCAAGTGTTATTTTTTAGTTTTTATGCGTTTGTTTTCATAACAATTCTGCCACCAATATTTGGATTTAGTGGAGTAGTAGTAAATATTACAATTTCACAAATTGCTGAAAGTGTTGCAATTTATCTGGGTATACCTTTTGCGGCAGGAGTTTTGAGTCGTTATTTTCTTTTGAAATTTAAAGGAGAGGAATGGTATCAGAAAACATTTATTCCCAGGATTTCACCCATAACTTTGATTGCACTTCTGTTTACAATTGTTGTCATGTTCAGTTTGAAGGGGGAATTAATTGTACAGATTCCAATGGATGTGATTAGAATCGCTATTCCCTTGATTATTTATTTTGTAATCATGTTTATGGTAAGTTTCTTTTTTGGTAAAATCCTTGGGGCAGATTACAGTAAAAATGCAGCTATTTCATTTACGGCAGCCGGAAATAATTTTGAGTTGGCAATTGCTGTAGCTATTGGTGTATTTGGAATTAATTCAGGTCAGGCTTTTGTAGGTGTTGTCGGTCCATTAATTGAAGTACCGGCATTAATTGCATTGGTAAATGTAGCTTTTTGGTTAAAACGAAAATATTATAATTGAATTTTAAAAAAAATCTGTTTGCTGAGTTCCAAATTGGAGGAAGAAATGTTCATCAAGTGTTACCTAATCTTTAATGTTTTATAACTTTACGGTTAATAATTGATTTGGCCGTATTGAAATTCATTATTCGTTGGTTTTTATTGCTTATTTTATACTGGTTCCTGATATTTTTTATCGGTAGGATTTCCTTTTACGCTTGTCTAATTCCATTGCTTGAAGGGGTGCCCTTGGCCAAGATACTTCAATCATTATACACTGGTTTACGGTTAGATTTATCTACAATAGGTTACTTAATTTCATTGTCTGTAGTCTTGTTTTCATTATACTTATTGCACCAAAAAAAATTGCTTCTAAGCACCATTGATTCAATTAATTATGTTTTCATCATTATATATGTTCTCACCTTCGTAGGTGAGGCTTGCGTGTACAGAGAGTGGAAAGCGAAGCTGAGTATGCAGGCACTTCAGCATTTTATGCATCCATCTGAGGTTTTTAAGACCACTTCGACAGGGCTAACTTTTTTGTTTTTTGGCTTGTCAGCAATTTTGATAGCTATATTTCTAAAAATTTATCAACTCAGGTTTTCAGCATCAAAAATTCAGTTCTACCCAACAAAATCGCTAATAAAAAAGGCAATAACTTCATTTTTATTCTTGATTGTTGGATTGTTCTTCTCTGTAATTTGCATTCGAGGAGGGTTTCAGGCAATCCCAATACAGAGTAGCGATGCTTTCTTCTGCACAACACCGATCGTGAATGATGCTGCTGTAAATCCGTTTTGGAATATAGCTTACAACATCATTGACTATGAGAATAGGTTTAAAAATAATCCATATTCCGATTTTGAATTGGTAGAGGCACAAAAAATAGTGAAGCAAATTTACGATGTGCCCAATGATTCTAGCATTCAATTGTTGAATACCCAGCGTCCCAATATTGTTTTTATTATTTTAGAAAGTTGGAATGCCCATGTGATTAAGTCCTTTGGTGGAGATAATTTTTCACCGTTTATTGACAGTTTAAGCAAGCAAGGGATAAGTTTTACGAAATTTTATCCGGCAGGTTATGTTTCTGATCAAGGGATTCCGGCTA
>JAEUUM010000552.1 GCA_016787375.1 Saprospiraceae bacterium | reverse complement strand
GCCCTTGACATTCAATGGTAGTCAATGGCGTGGGTTGTGTTGAAAAAGTAGGTGGGCTAACATCGCCGGCTGGAACTGAAAATGTCATGATTTTCGGGTCACATGGAGGTGCAAAAACTTGAACGGTAATGTTAATGTTCGAGCCCAGATCGACAATCGTATCACTTTGTATTATTGTAATTTCACTATTTGAAGTATCAACTGTACAACCTACACTTGTGAAAGTAAAATTGCTTTTTTTGAAAATATAATTGGTTTTACAGTTTTCCAGGACAGGAACAGGATTGGGTCCGTTGAAGGAAATGGTTATCTGACCATGAGCATTGATATTAATAAATACCCAAATACCAATAATTAAAGAAATAATTTTGGTGTTTCTTTTTAGCATGTGTGTTTTCTTTTGGTTGACGTATTCACCCAGCAACTTAATGCTTACATTAAAGTTTCAGCAGTAATTTGCAAGGTTTAAAAAAGTATTTTTAATCGGTTGGTATTGGGGTACGATTCGGTAAACGACGTATTTGCACGTGTATATGACATGTTAAGGTTCGGTTTTTGTAGGACTTAAATTTTGGTTGTTCAAAAATATGGTGTTTTTATGAAAATTCAAAGTAAATGAGCGCATTTTAACTGTCTTGAAGTTGTTTAAAATATTTCATCCCAGCTAAATTATCCATTCGATTCATGGTTGCTCCCACAAGCTTTACGTTTTGAAGGTAGTTTGGCATAAAAAATTTCCAACCTAGGTAATTTTTATAAATTGTGTATCTCCTCTTATTCTTTTGGTAAAAACTATTTAAAAATTACACAAATCTGAATTATTTAAGCAAAATGTAACCAATACTAATTGCCTCAAACCTCGAAAAAATGTATAATTTTGTTTCTGAAAAATTACGATATGCATTTAACAGAATTTCAGAAGTCGATTTTAGAAGGAATACCGGCAGATATGCCAAAAGTGAAGGATTATGATATGAATGTAAGTCATGCTCCAAACCGAAATATAGCAAAAGTTTTGAGCCGGGATGAAAAGCAACTTGCCGTTAGAAATGCTTTGAGGTATTTTGATGAAAAATTTCATAAAATCTTGGGTCCTGAGTTTGCAAACGAACTGGAGACATATGGTCGAATCTACATGTACAGATATAGACCCGATTATGAAATGAAGGCCCGAAACATTGATGAATACCCGGCAAAATCAAGGCAAGCAGCAGCCATTATGCTTATGATTCAGAATAACCTCGATTACAAGATAGCTAAACATCCGCATGAGTTGATAACGTATGGCGGAAATGGTGCTGTATTTCAAAATTGGGCACAGTACAGGCTAGTCATGAAATATCTTGCTAAAATGACCGATGAGCAAACGCTTGTGCTTTATTCCGGCCACCCACTTGGACTTTTTCCGTCCTCAAAAGATGCACCAAGAGTTGTGGTCACAAACGGAATGATGATACCAAATTATTCCACAAAAGATGACTGGAACAAGTATAATGCTCTGGGTGTAACTCAGTATGGACAAATGACGGCCGGAAGTTTTATGTACATTGGTCCTCAAGGAATTGTCCATGGTACGACTCTGACTTTGTTAAATGCCGGGAGATTAAAAGGGATAGGTGATGATGATTTGAAGGGAAGGGTTTTCGTTACTTCAGGACTGGGAGGAATGTCAGGTGCACAAGCATTGGCAGCAGTAATCACAGGGGCTGTTGGTGTTATTGCAGAAATTGATCCTGATGCGGTAAAACAGCGAACAATTGATGGCTATATTTTGGCAGAAAATGTATTTACAGACCTAACTAAGCTAATTGCAAGAATCAAAGAGTGTAAATCAAATGAGATTGCAATTTCACTTATTTATCAAGGCAATATTGTAGATCTGTGGCAGGCAATTTATGATCAAAATTTGATTGTAGAACTTGGATCAGACCAAACTTCTTTGCATAATATTGATGATCTTGGTTATGCTCCTGTGGGTTATAGTTTTGAAGAAGCAAAGGATCTTTTAAATAAAGACAAGAATAAATTCATGGAAGAAGTGAGAAAAACTCTTCGTCTCCATGTGGAATTAATCAATAAAATTGTCGAGCGCGGCATGTATTTTTGGGATTATGGAAATGCATTTCTCAAGGAGGCAGGAATAGCGGGTGCCGATATTTGGACAGACCAATCTAAGGATTTGTTCAAGTATCCTTCGTACGTGCAAGATATTCTGGGACCTCTCTGTTTTGATTATGGATTTGGACCTTTCAGATGGGTTTGTACTTCGGGCGATAAAAAAGACCTTGACATGTCCGATAAGATAGCAGCTGGTGTAATAAAAGAAATAATGAAAGATGCCCCTACCGAAATTTATCCGCAATTAAGGGACAACTTAAAATGGATTGAACAGGCCAATGTGAATATTCCGGTGGTAGGCTCTAAAGCCCGTATTCTTTATGCCGATGCAGAAGGTAGGATTAAAATAGCTGCAGCTCTCAATCAAGCAATAGCAAATGGAGAGATATCAGCCCCAATCGTTTTGGGAAGAGACCATCATGACGTTTCTGGCACAGACTCTCCTTATCGGGAGACCTCCAATATCTATGATGGGTCTCGTTTTACTGCTGATATGGCTGTTCACAATGTTATAGGCGACAGTTTCAGAGGAGCTACATGGGTTAGTATTCACAATGGTGGAGGTGTAGGTTGGGGACAGGTCATCAACGGTGGATTTGGGTTGGTAATTGACGGTACACCTGAGGCACAAACCAAACTTGAATCTATGCTTTATTGGGATGTCAATAATGGTATCGCCAGAAGAAGTTGGGCCCGAAATAATGAAGCCATGTTTGCCATACAACGCGCTATGGATCAAAATCCTGCGTTAAAGGTTACAGTACCGAACCTTGTAGATGATGAATTGTTGAATAACTTATTTTAGATAACCAATATGTTTAAGATTTATATTAGCTAAATGTAGCTCCGTTATGAGAAATGTGTTCAAATATTCATCGATAGTTTTATGGCTGTTTCTTTCATTCAACAGTGCCACCGGTCAAATGGTGATCGGAGCAGATACATTATACGGTAATGAATGGATTAAAAATGGGCAGATGTACTATAAGTTTCCAGTATCAGATGATAGAATATATCGGATCAGTTATGCTACTTTAGAAATGGCAGGTGTGCCAATGAACACTGTACGAGGAGAAAACTTCCAAATTTTTCGTTTGGGAAAAGAGTTAAATATCTACACTTCAAGTGATTCACTATTTGGTGAAAATGATTTCATTGAGTTTTATGCTAAAAGAATGAGGTCAGAACTTGACCAGTACTTATATAATGACCCTAATAA
>JAEUUM010000545.1 GCA_016787375.1 Saprospiraceae bacterium | reverse complement strand
TGAATTGCGGAGCATTTGCCTCAAGTTGTGAGAATAATCGTGATAGTCAATTAGTCCTGGGGTCACAATAAAGCCTCTCAGTGACCCGAAATACTGTTGAGTCATAGTTTTTATAATCTGAACTGAATGCTTTTTCTACATAGCAATTACAATTCTCTTTTGATAAGGCAACAATTACTATTATTGGTCCCCTGAACCAGTCCTTTACACGTTTGTCCATAATTTTAAAGCCCATGGACTTAAGTTTTTCTGCAAC
This sequence comes from Saprospiraceae bacterium, assembly GCA_016787375.1. Classification (GTDB taxonomy): domain Bacteria; phylum Bacteroidota; class Bacteroidia; order Chitinophagales; family Saprospiraceae; genus JAEUUM01. The sequence continues at coordinate 2,878 of JAEUUM010000545.1, read as the reverse complement.
TTTTAGAGTATTAATTGTTTCATCATTTAATGGTAAGTAATCTGGGTATATATCTGTAAATTGATATGCCTTTCCACGGAGTAATTCAGTTAAATCAAAAACATGGTCTTTAAATTGTGTTTTGATAAATTCTTCCTCTTCAATAAACCCATTAAAGTAACGGTGATATTTATCTTTTCCTGATGATGCATCTTCAATCTTGAAAGTTGCCTTGTCCACTCCATTAATAATTTTGTTTTCATAGATTATCTTTGATTTTGTGTTGCCCCAATATTCATCAATTACCATAAAATCATTAATATCTTCGAGATATAATGTATCGCCACAGTGTATTAATAAACTTTCCGCCATTGCCCAAGAATATGAAAGTAATTTGACGTTTGAAGGATTGACTCCAAGGATCCTATAATCCTGCCCCCCGTAAACTTCATTGAAGCTACCTAAATAATAAGCGTTTTTCTTGTCTCTAAATATATAATTTCCAATCGAAGCAAATGATTTTGGGTCAATGCCCTCAACCTTCATCCCATCAATAAATAGATGTTTTTCATCTCTTCCAAAAGAAAAACTGCAATCACCATCTAAAGTGAAACTTTCAAAGGTTTTTGGGTCTGCACCCTGAACAATTTTTTCTTTTTGACCATTTCCTTCGTTCCAATATTCGTAATAAACATGGTCCTTTTCCACCCGATAACCCTTTTTGCAAGCTGAAACAAAGAATAAGAAACAAACCAAAAAAAGAATACCAAATTTTTTTTCCATCACATAAAAGTTGAATGCCAAAGTTATTTCATTTTATGTCCAATAGGATCATACGTAAAAAGCAATGCATCAGACAACATCAACAACTTCATTTCTTGCTTTTTTTGAAGATTCAAATGCATTCAAATTCACAAAATGAGAAAAAACTAATCACAAGCACATTGAGCTTTACTCAATATTTCATATCTCCACTCCTCCCAATCTTCGTTATATTCAAAGAAATAAGTTTCACCTTTGTGAAAGCAATTCTTCATTGGGTAAAACTCGATACAAATCACAAATAAATCATTGTATTTGGAAATCAGGGGCTGGGAAATCTTGTAATAAGGGTACTCCTCTTTATTGGTTGTTTTAATTTGCTTGAATCCCTTCCATGAAAATGTATCCTTGTTATTGTTTTCATATTGGTTCAACATATCTTCTGCTTCAATAGCTTCAAGTTTTCTAACATAACATGGATCGGTATTCATTAGACAACTTGATGGCGTAGCGTAACAAATCAATTCAAGCGGTTGTTCTTGAACATTAATCCTTCTGCCAATAACACGTCTTTTATGAAGAATTGAAATAATTTTAGCAATACTTAATTCAGGGTATTGTTTTCTTGCCTTAACAGCGGTGGTATCAACCGATGGCGGAGGATCACCAAGTGTATCCACTGCTTCAACTATTTCAATAGTGTCGTCAAACTTCTCAAGATGTTTCGCTTTTTCCTTTTCGGGAGAGGAACAGGAGAAGAACAGCGCAAGTGGGAAAAACAGTGTTAGAATGAACTTGATTTGATTCCGCATGATAAAATGGTTTTCTAAAATTAAAAGGGTTTTCCTGCCCTGTTAAGTCGTTTGGAATTTATTGATCAAACAAATTAATTGCGATTGAATACGAAGTAAACAAATTAATTTCCGAAAGCACAAGATATCTAATTACCATCCTTGTCCAGAGTTTTTCAGAAAATCAAACAGAATTTATACAATTCTAAATGGCACTGATTCACGAAAAAATGCTTCTAGTTATTCTTCTTTGACCTCCAATTGAATAAAATCATTGTACGCGATTCGTTTATGTTAATGATTCCAATCTGTAATCCACGCATTTTCGTTGCACGATTGATAAGGCCAATTTGAAGACCATTCAGTTTTGTTGCATCATTGTACAAACCAATGGTTAATCCATTGTTCATGTTGCTCAAATTAAACAAAGCTATTTGTAAGCCATTTGTCCGGTGAATGTCAACATTAAATAAAGAAAATTTTATTCCATTGGCATTATAGGTTGAATTAAAAAATGGAGCAATGGAAATTCCATTCATATTTCCATTATACAAACTTAAGCCAATTGAAATACCATTGACAAAGTGCGTCTTAGGAGCTTCCCTAACATAGCCACCATCATCCAAACCGAACTAAGGAGTCAACCATCCTTTTCCAATGAGTTCAATGTTTATTCCATTGAATTGTTGGTAATCATAGTTAGGGTCATTCCACAACCCAATGGATAATCCGTTAACACGGTTAGCTGTGGTTGGTGTAAAGGCTAGAACATTTTTAACGATAAGACTATCCTGTCCGATTGAACAAAAAGAGATAAAGAAATGAACAATGAAAAGAAGAATTTTTACTGCTTTCATTTTATAGAGTGTATGATTTAAATAGAGGCGGTGGTTTTATTCTTTGCCCTCACATGGCGGCAACGTAGTTTTATATCCAGGGTATAATCGGTTCGTTAAAAAAAGATTTAAATGGTTTTCATGCATATTAGGGCTTTTTACGAAAAAATCTTCCACAAAATGGGGATTAACCTTAGTTCCACGCTTTTTTTTGATAGTATACCCTGAATAACATAAATGTGAAATATTATACCAACTTGCTTCTTTAATCGAATGCAATGAGCCATCAGTATTGTTATTAGCTGTCCCTGCCTGAATCATTGGAATACTGTAGAACCACCAAGCTGCGTTTATTTTATTAAGGAAAACGTATTTGGCTTCACTAACCTGCGGACGCCTGAGAAGAATGAAAGCAATCCCATGATTTCTATCTTCCGAAAAGAGCATGAACGAATCAATGTCCATCACATAAAATGTACTTATCCCTTGATAGCCATAAAGATTTTTTCG
>JAEUUM010000543.1 GCA_016787375.1 Saprospiraceae bacterium | reverse complement strand
AACCTAAACCAAAATATGAAAAAGCATCTTTACCCAATGCCAGAAGTTCCTCGTCATTTTCATTGCCATGCAATACCGCAACCGCATTTCTGTGGCACCTGATTAAAGAAGGTATTTGTGAAAAATATCTTTGAAACAAATTTGCAGTACTGTCGCTGCCGGTGGCTATCAAAGTGTCAATTGTTTTGAAATTTTCATCAAAATCAAAATAAGCATCTGCATTTGGAAAGGCATTAATAAGTTCATTTAGCAGATATTTAATCAAAACCTGATCTTTTTCTGAAAAACGAATAACCGATATGTTTCCGGAAACGTAACAGACAAGAATGTCATGAAAGCCTACCAAAGGTATATTCCCGGCCAATATCAACCCCACCCTTTTGGACTTTTTGTCTTTGATGTCATAATTTTCTATCCAGGTCTCCAATTCTGATTTTGTCAACCATAATTTTATTCCCTCAATTGCTTCATCAATAGATTCTTGGGTAAACCATGGATTTTCGATTTCTGCTTTCTTTTTCACAACTTCAAAATCATCGGTTTGGCGATCTAAAAACTTGCCGAGGTAAACCAATGATTCAATTCTTTCATTCAACATCATTTTTGGAAAGTTTTGTTTTTCTTTCTGAAACGTATTTTTCCCATGCTGCAAGACAATCGGACATATCTTGTGGCAGCTCCGAAGTAAATTGCATCCAAACATTCTTTGTGGGATGCATAAAACCAATTGTCTTGGCATGCAGTGCCTGTCTTGGACATATTTCCAGGCATTTTTCAACAAACTGGCGGTAATTTCCAAAGATGGTGCCTTTTAAAATTTTATCGCCACCATATCTTTTATCGCCAAACAAAGTATGTCCAAGATGTTTCATATGCACCCTGATCTGATGAGTTCTACCTGTTTCAAGTTTACATTCCACCAAAGAAACATAATATAAACCCCTGATCAACTTGAAATGTGTAACAGCGTTTTTCCCTTCATCTCCATCCGGAAACACAATGTTCTGAAGCCTGTCGCTAGGGTTTCTTCCGATATTCATATCTACGGTACCTTCAGATTCGTCGGGCTGCCCCCAAACAATGGCCTGATATGTTCTTTCTATTGAATGGTCAAAAAATTGTTTTGATAGGTGCGCCATTGCGAAATCAGTTTTCGCTATCAAAATCAACCCGCTGGTATCCTTGTCAATGCGATGTACCAGGCCAGCCCGATCAAAATTATTACCTTCTTTCAAGGGCATCTTCTTGCTCTGAAAATAGTAAGTCAAACCATTTACCAAAGTACCCGATTTGTTCCCAACTCCTGGGTGTACCACCAGGCCAACCGGCTTATTTATTACCAATACCTCCTCATCTTCAAAAACAATGTCGAGAGGAATGTATTCGGGAACAAATTCGAAATCATCAGCGGGTAGTGTAGGCAATACCATCGAAATAACATTGCCTGGCTTGACTTTGTGGTTTGATTTGACCGTTTTACCATCCACAAGGATGTTACCTGCTTTGATGGCCTCCTGAAGCTTATTTCTTGAAATTCGCTCTACCCTATCAATCAAAAATTTATCAATTCTGATTGGGGTTTGCTTGGGATCGCATGTTATACTGAAGTGCTCAAAGAACTCTTCAGACATTTCAATTGAATCTTGATCTGTATTTTGGGAAACTATATTTTTCATTATTCTGTAAAACGGCACAAATTACGCTAAAAAACGGCAAAAGAGTTTAAATCGAATTTAATTTCAATACCAATTTTCCTTTTAACACCAAATTAAGCGCTCGAAGTATTTAATTCAGTTCAAAAAAAATTGTTCATCTTCTTTTTCATTAAGACTTAGCGTGTCTACAAAATGTTCTCTAAATGAATTGGATTAACGATACTTTTCAGATATTCGCAAAAAAAATAAAATGACAGATATTAGGACTTTAATCGTAAAGGAATTTCCGGACAGAAAAACCACCCACGCTCACATTTTGCCAATTTATATGTCATCTTCTTTTGTATTTGATGACATTGAAGAAGGAATTGACATCTTTAAAGGAGTTAAAAAGGGGCATTCTTACAGCCGATATTCAAATCCTACAATTGATACTGTCGCAAACAAAATTGCCGCTCTTGAGACGCAAGGCAGTCAATTAAAGGCTACCTGCCAGCTTGTTAGTTCAGGAATGGCTGCTATTTCAACTTTGTGTTTTGCGCTATTAAAACCCGGCGATAAAATAATTACTCAAGCTAACCTATATGGCGGTACAACCGAACTTTTTAGCAAAATTCTACAACCCTGGGGTGTAACTCCGGTTTTCACTGATCTGCATGGCCTCGACTGGATTGAACATCAGCTGCAGATTGACCCAACGATTAAGATGATATATGGAGAAACACCTGCTAATCCATCAATGGCTTGCATTAACCTAAAAAAATTGGGTCAATTAGGAAAAAAATATGGCATTCCGACGGTCATTGACAAGACATTTTGCACCCCATATCTACAAAAACCTCTTCTTCATGATATTGATTTTGTTATACATAGCACTACAAAATATCTGAACGGACATGGCAACAGTATTTGCGGAGCCATAATCGGTATTGATGAACAAAAAATGAGTAAAGTTTGGGAAGTAATGAAACTCACAGGTACAAATACCAATGCTTTTGATGCATGGCTGCTAAATAATGGTATCAAAACCCTGGCCCTGAGAATGGATGCTCATTGCCACAATGCAATGGAGCTGGCCACCTGGCTGGAATCACTCCCGGAAGTTATTAAAGTTAATTACCCGGGTTTGAAGTCTCACCCGGATCATGAAACCGCTAAATCACAAATGAGCAAATTTGGTGGCATGCTCTCATTTGAATTAAGTGGAGGGTTGGACAAGGGAATTCAATTCATGAACAAACTTAAAATCTGCACACTTGCCCCTACCCTTGGAGATGTCGACACCCTGGTGCTCCATCCCGCTTCTTCATCTCATTTAAAAGTAGATCGGGAAGTTAGAATTTTGAACGGAATTACGGATGGTTTGATCAGGCTTTCAGTGGGAATTGAACATATCGAAGATCTTAAAGCAGATATCCTGCAGGCGATTAGATAAACCACTATTCAACAATCAACATCATTTATTTGCAATTTTGCGAAGTGACATTTTGTCACCTTTTAATTTTATTTGCTGTATATTTGCAGGCTATTGTAAGTTAAGAATTAATGAACTATGTTGTACGATCAAAATCCTACATTGAGAGGAGTTGATAAAGAGATGGATGAAAGCATTCAAGGTCAGGCCTTTGGAAATGAAGAGAACGCACATTCAGGCAAAAAAAAGTTCTACATAGAAAGCTATGGCTGCCAAATGAATTTTAGTGACAGTGAAATTGTTGCCTCTATCTTGTCAGAAATAAATTATGCACCAACCCGGGATCTTGAAAAAGCTGATCTATTGTTGATCAATACTTGCTCCATTAGAGATAAAGCAGAGGAAACCGTCAGAAAACGTCTAAGGATATTTGACAAAGAAAAGCGAAAAAGACGCGGTACGATGGTAGGCGTTTTGGGGTGCATGGCAGAAAGGTTAAAGAAGAAATTTCTTGAAGAAGAAAAACTGGTTGATCTTGTAATCGGTCCTGATTCGTATCGCGACCTGCCAAATCTCATTGCAACTGCTGAAGATGGAGAAAAAGGAATAAATGTTTTGCTCTCAAGAGAAGAAACCTATGCTGATATTGCTCCTTTGCGACTTGACTCAAATGGAGTTTGCGGCTTTATCTCAATAATGCGGGGCTGTGACAACATGTGCTCGTTCTGTGTAGTCCCATTTACCAGAGGTCGGGAACGATCTCGCGACCCATTTACCATTTTATCAGAAGCGCAAGATTTATTCAACAATGGATACAAGGAGGTTACTTTGCTTGGCCAAAATGTTGATTCCTACAAATGGGAAAACCCTGAAACAAGAAAAGTTGTAAATTTTGCAAATTTATTGAAGATGGTTGCAGAAGTGAGTCCTAAATTAAGGGTGCGTTTTTCAACATCTCACCCAAAAGAC